>CAIUEQ010000038.1 GCA_903898215.1 uncultured Bacteroidota bacterium
AAAAATCACTTTGTTTATTCCTGTGATGCATTGTAGTTCATGCATCTGGCTTCTCGAAAGTTTGTATAAGCTTGATAAAGGAATTACAAGCTCGAGAGTGAATTTCTTAAAGAAAAATCTTTCGCTTACTTTTAAATCAGACACCACTAGTCTCAGAAAAATTGTCGAACTTTTAAGTTCAATTGGATACGAACCGGCTATAAATTTAAATGATGTTGAAACACAAGTAAAGAAAAGTGAAAACAAAAGACTTTCCTATCAGATAGGAGTTGCAGGTTTTTGTTTTGGAAATATCATGCTCATCAGCTTTCCTGAATATTTTGGCTTAGATGAATTTGCCAAGGAGAATTTTTCGCGCATGTTTGGTTTCCTAAATATGATTTTAGCCTTACCGGTCTTTTTATTTAGTGCTCAGGATTATTTTATCAATGCGATAAAAGGACTTCGTAAAAATCATATTGGCATCGATGTTCCTCTTGCACTGGGTATTTTTGTTTTGTTTACACGCAGTGCATACGAGATTATTTCTCATACCGGAATCGGATATTTTGATACGCTTGCAGGACTTGTCTTTTTTCTGTTGATCGGAAAATGGTTTCAGCAAAAAACATTTGATACCCTTTCTTTTGAACGTGATTATAAATCTTATTTTCCTATTGCTGTAGGAGTAATTATCAATAAGACTGAAACATCAGTGCCCGTTAATAATTTAAAAATTGGAGATCGAATCATTATTCGAAACAATGAACTTATTCCGGCTGATTCGATTCTGATGAACGGAGATGCAAATATTGATTTCAGTTTTGTAACAGGTGAATCAGCAACAGTACGAAAAGTTTTAGGAGAAATAATTTATGCAGGGGGAAGACAAATAGGAGAGACCATCGAACTTGAAGTGACCAAAAAAGTTTCTCAAAGTTACCTTACTCAATTGTGGAACAGTGAACATTTTGCCAAAGAGAATGAAAATCATATTCAAACTTTTCAGCAAACGGTAAGCAGGTATTTTACTTTCGCTTTAGTAATTATCGCACTTGTATCAGCAATATGGTGGTTGATATTTGACCCTTCACTTTCGTTAAATGCTTTTACTTCTGTTCTTATTATTGCTTGTCCTTGTGCATTAGCATTGTCAAGTCCATTTGCTTTAGGAACTGCCATGCGCATTTTAGGAAGAAATAAATTTTATATCAAATCGCCCGAAGTTGTTGAGCAAATTGCAAAAACAAAATCAATTGTATTTGACAAAACAGGAACAATCACTCAATCAAATGAAGCTAAAATTGAGTTTGTCGGTAATTCATTATCAGAAAAGGAAATTCAAATAATTGCATCACTTTCTAAACATTCAGTTCATCCCCTAAGTAAAAAAATATTTTCGTTTTTTTATCAATCCAAAGTTTTACCTGTTACAAATTTTAAGGAGGAAACAGGAAAAGGATTGCAAGGTTTTGTAGGTAATGATGAAGTGAAGATTGGTTCCTATAAATTTTTATTTTCTGACGAGAGTGTTAACTCAGATAGCCCTGATCTTTTTACAAAAGTGTATGTGATGATTAATAATGATTTGAGAGGTTATTTTAAAATAGAACATTCCTATCGCAAAGGATTGACACCACTTATTTCACAATTGAAAAAGCATTTCAGTCTTTATTTGCTTTCTGGCGATAATGATGGTGATCGTAAAAATATGCAAGAAATATTTGGTGATGATGCACAATTATTTTTCAAACAATCACCAATGGGGAAATTAAATTTTATTGAACAATTACAAATGCAACATAAGCATGTGATGATGATAGGAGATGGATTAAATGATGCAGGTGCATTAAAGGCAAGTAATGTTGGGATTTCTGTAAGTGAGAATACCTCTCATTTCTCCCCGGCATCTGATGTGATAATGGATGCATCAGTTTTTAATAATACTTACCGCTTTATTCAGTTTGCCAAAAACACAACAAAAGTGATTAAAATCAGTTTTATGATATCGCTATTTTACAATATCATTGGATTAAGTTTTGCGGTTCAGGGAAATTTATCACCATTAATTGCTGCGATCTTAATGCCTTTAAGTTCTGTTACTGTAATAGCTTTTACCACAATTGCCACAACCTTGTATTCTAAAAAAGGAGGACTAGAATGAGTGTAATGTATATTTTGATTGGTTGCAGTTTGCTTATGGCAATCGGTTTTTTAATTGCATTTATCTGGTTCGTAAAATCCGGTCAGATGGATGATGTTTATACCCCATCAGTAAGAATATTATTTGATGACATTGAAAACAAAACAACTAATTCCAACAAAAACGAACCAATAAAAAATGACTAAAATCAGAAATGAGTGTGAGTGGAGTCACACTTTACAAACTGGTATGTAATATTTTCGTGACAATAAATCTTAGCAAAAATTAATCTTTCTTTATGCAAATTGAAAAATTCAACTACGACAACAAAATAGTACGCAACTTCGCCATTGCAACGATGATATTTGGCGTTGTGGGCATGCTTGTTGGGCTGCTTGCCGCAATTCAACTTTATGCACCAGCAGCTAATCTTGGCAATCAATACACCACATTTGGGCGTATTCGACCACTACACACCAATGCGGTAATTTTTGCCTTTGTGGGAAATGCAATTTTTATGGGCGTGTATTATTCGTTACAACGTTTGTGCAAGGCTCGAATGTTTAGTGATGTATTAAGTAATATTCATTTTTGGGGATGGCAATTCATTATTGTATGTGCAGCAATTACACTTCCGTTAGGATTTTCTTCTTCGAAAGAATATGCTGAACTTGAATGGCCAATTG
>CAIUEQ010000039.1 GCA_903898215.1 uncultured Bacteroidota bacterium
AATCAGTTAATAGAATATAAATTCTTAAAAAAACTGGGAGATGATTTTGAAATCCGTGCAGTGTATTTTAAATTTTTCGAATTTATTTTAAATGAATTTAAACCACTATTGCCCGAAACTATCCAAAAATATGAGCAATCCATCGGTTCATTATTTAAGAAAATAAGAGAGGGCATTTCAAAAGACAGAAATATTTTAGTGCAACGCATCAACGAATTGTACAATGAAGTACGTGAATTTTCGGATGCCGTTGAAAAAAACACTTTACGTTTAGTTGCCGAAACACGTGAACTAAAATCAAACGTTGATAAAATTGATTACAAAGAAAAAGTGCGCAAGGCATCATTTTGGATCGATTATTATATCACGCCACTCAACAGTATTTTGGATGTAACCCATCCACAATCCATCACCAACAGGTTATTCGAAATTTCTCAATATGTGAATGTGCGAAGGTTAAATTTTGATGACGAAGGCACACGTATTCAATTCGAAAAACTATATAATTTTTTGGTGCAAACAAATGACGATTTGATGCGTCAATCAAAAACACTTACCAATGAGTTGTTGCCTTTAATTGAACGTATCCGCACCGAATCATTGATACTTACAGGATGGATCGAATTTTTAAAACAACCGTATAAATCACCACTGCCAAAAGTTTTTAAAGTATTCAGAGAGCAGCCATACAGCAACGATATGTATTGGAATGCCAAGGAATATGTGGAACAATTTGAAGGCTTAGATGAAATTATTTTGGAAGATGTGCAATTGGAAGATTTTGAAAAATGGATCTTTAATAAAGAATTGTATCGTAATAAATTGCTGCAGAGTTTGCCGTTAAATAGTTTTTTTGAATGGGCAGGAAAAACGCTAAAAAGCGAATACAAAACAATTGAAACAGATAAGTTTTTTTCGTTAACCACTTTATTATTCGAAGAAGGAATTACACTTGAGTTAGAACCAAAATCTGACAGACAATTGATTAAAACATCACAAATGAATTTACGTGTACCAAAAATAAAAATAACGAGATATGGAATTTCCTAGATACCACAAAGAGATAGTAACTGATTTATTAGATGGCAAATTTATTTTGGCAACAGATCCAAAATTTATTGAACTAAAAAACAGCATCGAATATTACAATGCATTTTTCAAAGAAAGTTTTGGGTTTGAGGTGGAGATGAAATCTGATTTTGCTTATATCTTATCAGCCGAAACCAATGAGCAATTATCACGGGATATTTGTATTTTCTTTGGATTGCTATGCTATGAGTTAGATAAAGACGGAAAGAATTTTTTAGAAGAAATTCAATATGCCGAATTTGATATGGATAAAATTGATAACTATTTTGAAAACTCTTCTTATATCGATCTTATTCAAAACAACAATCAACTCAAGAACAGCGAAAACCGTAAACAATTCGTCAATAATTTAGGCCGAAGAAATATCATTGAAAAAAACAATGATAAAAAATTCAGCTTCACTCCTGCTTACAAAGTATTTATGGATTTTGCCGTAAATTTTGCCAAAGGAAAATTAAGTGCCGGTGAGGTGGAAGTGGTTGAAGAAAAATAATATTAAAACACCATTACCTAAACTAATGTTAGAATGTATTGCGCAGTATTTTTATGCGATGTAAAATTCTATTGCTGACAAAAAGCTGCAATTAATTGTTTTGTTAACATTGTTTCAGTTTCACGAAGCGTTTCTTACTTTGCTTTTGTTTTCAAAGCACCGTATGTAAGCCCTCCAATAATAAGAAAAATAATTGCACTATTTATTGAAACACTTTCGGGGTCTGTTGGAAATCCCGGTGTATTTACCTTTTTCGGGTCTGGGGGCGGTTTTGGCGCACTAACTCCAATTCCTAAATACCCTCCAGCAGAAACTGATGGATCTTGATATATGGAGCGAGAAGTTTTGCTATAATTATCCAAATACAAATCCGATTCTTCAAATATTGATATTGCTTCATCTCCCCAAGGATCTACCTGAGAAAAGCAAAAATTAGTTGAAAATAACAAAAGGACAAATAAAATAATTTGAATAAATTTTGTTGTAAAATAAATATGCTTCATCTTTTTGCTTAGTCCTTTTTAAATTTATTTACTGTTTGTTTTCCTGTTAAATTTTCTGTTATCATAACTGAATAAATACCAGTAGATAAATCTGAAATATTAAAAGATATTTCTTCTTCATTAGCAACAAATAATGTTGTACTTAAACATAATTTTCCAATGATATTATATACCTCAATCTTAATGTTGTCATGTAATTGAAACTTATTTTTTATATGAACAATTTCTTTTGTTGGATTAGGATATAGTATTAAAGGAGATTCGTTTTTAGAGAAATCAATTGAAATAGTTTTTGAATAATTAAACTTACCATCTATGTCAACTTGTTTTAATCGGTAATATAACGTTGTAGCTTTTTGTTGTAAAACATTCTCATCTATATACTCATAGTTTTGTGCTATATTTTTTGTACCACTTCCATTTACCAAACCAATTTCTTCAAAGGAGATATTGTTTACAGAACGTTGGATAACAAAATGCTGATTGTTTTTTTCGTTTAGCGTTTGCCATTGAAGTTTTACATCATTTGCATTGTACTTTTCGCCAATAAATGAACTCCATGAGATGGGTAAACTCGATAGGTCAATAAAGATGAGTTCAAATCTATTTCCAGTACTCGCAGTATTTGAAGTGATGTTAAAGGTATAAGTTGGACTCGATTTTAAATCTACAAAATTATTATTGAACAAATCATGCAGATAAATATTTTTAGTATTTGGTAAAACTGCTGCAATATTATTTACTGTTATAGTGTATGTTCCTATGGCTGCATAAGCTGATAAAATAAAGGTATCACATACCGAAGGCATTGGAACAGTGCTGAGTTGAACAGTCATATTGCTATCAATATAAAATCCAAAATTGATTACTGAATTAGTAAATTTTACAGCATCCTCTCCTCTTACAAATCCTTTTGATGAAGTAGCATTAAAATTTAAATATGCGATATCAGAATTAAAAGAATCTTTTATCATTCTAAATTCAATTAAAGGAGTTGCTGCTGTTTTAAAATAGTTTGTTGGCGCAGCCGATACTTTATTGTTTTCAGTAAATGTGATGCTTGGAGATGTTCCTGTAGCTTGAACAAAAAATGCTTGTCCGCTCGCTACATATTGGTTAGTTAAAAAAATCTCATAACTACCCGATACCGTATTAAACGCATAAAAATATGGATCAACATTATTAAGAGATAATGTATTCCAGCTTATTTGAGATGGGTATGGGTTTCCAATTAAATTCCATCCATCGTTTATTGACGAGCTTGTGTTTGTATAAGTTAAAGTTGGTGAATAAGTTCCTTTATTTACCTCTCCATTAAAATCGAATGTGACTGCATTTTGAGCAGGGAATCCAAATGATGATGGATAGGTTGATATGTTCAGTGTATACCAATCGGGTGAGGCTAATGTTCTATCTCCTCTAACATAAACTATTGCACCATTTGCAGGTGATAGTGAATTTGTAATTGCTGTTGCAGCTTTCCAACCTCTTCCAGTTCCTGTTGTTGCTTCTTGATATGTATAAATTGTTGATCCGTTATTTGTTGTTGGGTCAAAACCATTTGTAGCACCACCAGTTCCCGACACAAAAACATTATCTATAAAATCGCTATAAGTAAAAGATGCGGTATTTGGCGAAATCATTCTGTACTGTCGTTTCACAGCAGCGACATATCGTTGCGATTTTACATTTCCTAAAATATCTGCTGTAGAAGGAATAGTTGTGATACGAGCAGTTCCAGATGCATCAGAAATTAATGTTAAGGTTCCTCCAGTATTAAAGGTACCGTTTGATAAAGATACTGTTCCTGAAATTTGTAAAGTATTGCCAAGTGTAATACTTCCAGTACTTGTTGATGTGCCACGACTAAGGTTAAAATTTTGAATGCGGTTGGTTGTTCCTGGAGTTGTTTGATCAAAATAAAGGGTGCCTGAAGTTCCTGTTCCGCCTATATTTAAAACAGAAGTATTCGAACCTTTTATAGTTCCTGTTCCCGAAAATGAATTACCATTAAGGGTTGCAGTTCCTCCAGCATTTATGGTTAATTTTCCCGAATTAGAATAGTCTTCAGCAGAATATAAATTTTCTGTTCCTGAAACAAAGAGCTCCTCTCCTGATGCAATATGTAACTGAGCTTTTGCTACAAGTTGCAAACAAATAAAAATAATTATAAAATTAATCTTCATGTTAGATGGGTAATATTAGGATTGATAGGATTAATTGAATTTACTTTTTAATTAAAGTTTCTACTAGTTGCTTCAATTCATCTATTTGTTTTTGTTGTGATTCTATAATAGTTTGTTGTTCCTGAATGGCTTTTACCATTGGTGCCATTAAATCATTATACCGCACACCATACATGCCTTTAGAATCTTTAGAGATAATCCCATTATTGGTTACCCCTGCATGATTTAAAGCCTCTTCTAGTTCTTGTGCTATAAAACCATATTCTAGTTTTTTGCTTTCATCATTATTTCTAAAGTATGAAACAGGGCGTAGTTTACTAATAAAATCCAACCCGAGGTTGCTGTTTTGAATATTCGATTTCCAACGTTTATCGCTTGTAACAGTCCATGCTACCTGAACACCTGCGTAAGTAACATTTGCATTTCCAATTGTTACTTGGTTGCTGGCTGTAGCGGTTGGCACTTGTGCATCGAACCCAATGGCAGTATTGTTACTTCCTGTTGTGATAAGAGAACCAGCAAGATGGCCAATTGAAGTATTAATGTTACCTGTGGTGTTGGAGGAAAGTGCACCCCAACCATTGGCGATGTTATAATTACCTGTGGTGTTGGAGTAAAGTGCTTGATAACCAGTGGCGTTGTTTTTCGAACCTGTGGTGTTGGAGTAAAGTGCAGAGCTCCCATTGGCGATGTTTTGCCAACCTGTGGTGTTGGAGTAAAGTGCTTGATAACCATAGGCAGTATTTTCATCTCCTATGGTATTAGTAAAAAGTGCTTCATAACCAATTGCTGTATTTGAAGATACCCCTCCTCCTCCATGGCCAACGGTTAATCCATTAACTGTTAAATCATATGCACCTAAATTTACTGCACCGATAGCTCCTGAATAAGGTACACCACTAGTTGATAATGCCAACAAGTTCCAAGAGGTCCCATCATAATAATAAAAACCTGCTGTGCTATCGGTTTGGTAAACCATTAATCCAGTTGCTGGGCTACTTATCGCATTTTTTTGCGAAGTTGTCATTCTTGGGGCTAAAAATCCACTAGTAGTAGATGTTATATCTAATTTTGATGAAGCTGCAGGAGTGGTTGTTCCAATTCCTATTTGAGCTTGAATTGTTAAAGTTGCTAAAAATAGCAGAACGGCAAAAATTGCTTTAAATAATCTCATGGGTTGTATTTAAAATTAACGGTATCTAATTTAATTTAGGCATATATAGCTTGAAAGAATTGCACCCACAACACCATGAGTGTTTTATACAAACAAATGAATATTTTTCATATTGATTTTAGTTTTTATTATAAAATGTTTTCACTTTATAAAATTTACTAATAGAATAAGTCTTTTTGCTACTCCCAATCTAAAATTATCAATAACTATAAATTAGAGTGGTGAATAATTAATAATAAAGTTATAGCCACAGATTACACAGATTTGTTTTATTGCATTTTTAATAATCTGTGTAATCTGTGGCTCAATTCTGAAAAATATATACATAACAACTTTTAGAAATTAAAAATTAGTGAGGGAATAAAAACGAATAATTTTATAAATATATTTAAGTTTGTTGCTTAATTATAAAACCATGACCACAAAAATTACGATTAACAATAACGGCTCTATAAAGGTAGAAGGTGAATTTACCATTTTAGATAGAGAAGGAAACACTTACGATTTAGCCGGAAGAGATATAGTAGGTTTATGCCGATGTGGCCATAGTAAAAACAAACCTTTTTGTGATGGTTCACATAATGGAGAGTTTACACATGAAGCAAAGGCATTTGCTTTGCCACCAAAAAAGACTAATTAATTAAAGGTCTGATAAGACAATAAAAAAAGGAGAGCCGTTTGGCACTCCTTTTTTTATGTCTTTTAAAATCTATTTGGTTTATTTAATAATTGAAACCTTATTGGATTAAGGATAACAAAATTTCAGCAAAAATTGTCGTTTAGCATTGACTAATCCTAGATCATTGCTAAATTAATTAAA
>CAIUEQ010000040.1 GCA_903898215.1 uncultured Bacteroidota bacterium
AAATATATTTCGGTATATCCAAACCCTACTAACGGTTTATTTGAAATTGATATCAATACAATTGAAGCAAATACACTTCGCTTGATGGATATTAACGGTAAAGTAATTATTGAACATAAAGTTTTATCTTCTAAAGAAAGATTAGATATGACAGGTTTTGCCAAAGGAGTTTATATTTTAAATATTTCAGGAAGTGAATTTTCTTTAAACAAGAAATTAATCCTTGAATAAAAATGTTGACCAACTTGAAATAAAAAAAGCGGAATATTTATTCCGCTTTTTTTATTGATAAAATATTTTTTTTAATTAAGCTCCCAAGGATGTTTTCAATTCATGCACTTGACTTTCCCAAAGCTGAATAGAATTTGATTCATCAGATAGGTCAACAAAATCGGTAATCACTAAAGCTACATCATCAGTTAATTCATCTTGGATAATCTCAAATTCAAAAAACTCATCAGCTTTCGAATTTGCCCACTTAAATTTCATGCATTTATTTGGGGTCTTTTTTAGGAGTTCAGCGATTTGTTCATCGTTGTTCCATTTAAATTTATAAAGGTTATTGTAAATATCAACATCATCAGCAAACCAACCTGCTAAACCTGATGGTGTGCTGATTGAATTAAACAGCATTGCAGTGGATGCTTTTATTTCAAACTCTAACCTTATTTTTTTCTTTTTATGTGTTGTCATTGCTAATAGTGTACGGCACTTTTACCATGTACAATGGCAAATATATGTTTTTAATGTTCTTATCAAATTTTTTCTTTATTTTTTTGAATGGATTAGTTTTCATCTTTTTTATGACGTTCAATTTTTAAATGAAAAGGGCCAATTTTTTTTTCTTCTACTTCAGTTTTATTGCCATTTTTAATAATTATTTTTTTGTTTTTTGTGAATACATGTATACCTGTATCAGTAGAATCGGATTCAAAAAAAGACCAATTAATATTAATATCATCATCATCATCTTTTTCATTTGAATCAGTAGAATTGTCTAAACATTTCAAACCTTTTTCGGTCATTATAAATATTTTCCCAGAGTATTCATTTTCGTTGAATTTATTTCTGTTCAACATTTCCTTTACTCCATCATCTATTTTTAAAATTGTTCCAACAGGAATATTCAAAGTCATTTTAACATCTGGATATTTCCATTTTTCATTTTTGGGAATAAAAATACTATGATCAAAATAAATTGTTGAATCATGTGGCAGAATATTATAGTTAATTTTTTTAGCAAAAGATAATGCATCAGATTTTGTATAGCCATGTGATGATTTTTTGACTTCGATAAATGCGCTGTCAGAAAATGATTTTTTGATTTTTAATTTTTGTGTTTGCTGTAAAATACCTTCATCCGACATACTGAAACTTATGCCATCATCATCTGTCAATATCGAGATGTTTTCGTTATCTTTTTCTTTCTTTGTACTTATAAGGTAAAGCGTGTCATGTTTTTCAACTGAAATGTTTTGAGTGAAAGTTGATTTGGTTTTAACACTATTACCATATTTAATTCCTCCGTAGATCAATAATGCAAATCCTGTAAAACTGATTATACTCAATATAGAATAGATAGGTCGTTTCTTAAATTTCAGATTAAACAGCAATCTAAAAGCCGATATGATGATTGATAGAAGCGTTGCAGAAACAATGAGTAGGATACCGGATTTAATAATGTTTAAAACAGTTCCATCATCAATGCACATGTTTAAGAACTCTTTTATGAAAGCACCTTTACTGATTCCGAAATATAAAAATGCTGTTAGAATAATTCCTATAATCCCAAGTAGTAATAATGCAACTGCAAATATTTTCCCAAACGCATTAATAACAGCACCTGCAATTTCGATAATTGCATGAGTTGCATTACCGGCAAAACTTTTTACTTCATTGGCAACTTTAGGCGCATTTTGTTTTGCATTTTTGAAAGTGCTTTTTACTTCACGTTC
>CAIUEQ010000041.1 GCA_903898215.1 uncultured Bacteroidota bacterium
CCACTCTCCCACAGCTCATGGAATGCAAGAAACATTTGGTACCGGAGCAGCAACAAATTCAATTATTGATTTAAAACAAACCGATTGCATTATGGTAATTGGCGCTAATGCCACCGATGCTCATCCTGTAACGGGAGCTAAACTCAAGCAATTTGCTATTAGTGGTAAACCTTCAATTGTTATCGACCCAAGGAAAATTGAGCTGGCAAATTATGCCACATACCATTTGCAATTACGTCCGGGTACAAACGTGGCATTACTAAACATGATGTTCTATTTTATTATTGAAGCCGGATTAGAGGATAAAAATTTTATTGCTGCACGTACTGAAGGATATGAAGCATTCAGAAAAAACATTCTGAAGCTTGATATGAATGAGATGGAACGCATTACAGGAGTTGATAGAGAACTTGTAAAGAAAGCTGCAATCGCTTATGCAAGTGCTCCAAAAGCAATGTCGTTTCATGGTTTGGGAGTAACAGAACATTCACAAGGATCTTTCACGGTGATGCAAATTGCAGACTTGGCTTTGATAACTGGAAATGTTGGTAAGCATGGTGTGGGAGTTAATCCTTTACGCGGACAAAACAATGTGCAGGGAGCTGCTGATATGGGTTGCCAGCCGCACCAAGGAGCTGGTTATTATAGTGTATCAGATTCGTTGAATCACGAAGTATACGAAAACTTTTATCAGGCTAAATTACCCTTGCATAAAGGATTCAAAATTCCTGAAATGTTTAATGCTTCGCTTGACAATAAATTAAAAGCCATGTGGGTGATTGGTGAAGATATTGCACAAACAGATCCGAACACACATAAAGTTGTGGCAGCTTTAAATAATCTTGAATTATTTGTAGTTCAAGAATTGTTTATGACCGAAACAGCAAAGCTCGCAACAGTTATACTTCCGGGAGCATCATTCTTTGAGAAGAGCGGAACATTTACAAATGGCGAACGTAGAATACAAGCGGTTCATCAAGTTGTTGAACCATTAAAAGGAACAAAAGTTGACGGACAAATTATTGTCGACATCATGAACAAAATGGGATATGCTCAACCCGATTATCATCCCGATACAGTATTAAAAGAAATCTCACAAATCGTACAGTTTTTCGAAGGTGTAAAGTGGAGTGAGCTTGGAATTAATGGCAAGCAATGGCCTGTAAACAAAGGTGGAAAAGGAACACAGGTTTTACATACCAAAGGCTTTATGTCGGGCAAGGGTAAATTTATTTATAAAGATTTTGCTGAGTCGCAAGAATTAATTGATCACGGAAAAGAATATCCTTATATTATTACCACAAACCGAGAATTAGAACATTACAATTGTGGTGCAATGACACGCAGAACAAAAAATGTATTAATCAATACAGAAGATGTTTTGTTGATTTGTGCCGAAGATGCAGCCAAGCATTTGATCAACGATGGTGATATGGTTTGTGTAGAATCGCCCAGAGGTAAAGTTGATGTAAGAGCAAAAATTTCAGATGAAGTTAAGCCTGGAATTTTAAGTTCTACTTTCCATTTTCCTGAAGTAATGCTCAATAATATCACCTCTGATATTCATGACAGTGAAGCAATGTGTCCTGAATACAAAGTTGTGGCATGTAAAATAAGAAAGAGCAAAGGGGAATATAAAAAGCAGGTTGCTATCAGATAGTTTTAAAAGGTGTTTCTAAATATTCATTCTTTCAAACGCACTATTGATGAGTAATAAAACAGATCATTGTTTTTTATTCAACTCGTTTTTTTCTTTTTCTATTTTATTAAAATAGCCTTTCAACAATGAACTATGTTTAAGAGCTTCCATTGTTTGATTAAAGTTATTGGTGCCCAGTTTTATATTATAAATAGACTGTTTAAGATCGTTGCTCATCATCGAGTCTTTAATTAAAACGCCAAGTGTACCTTTCCCATTTTCAACCTGATTGATCAAATTATTGAGATCGGATGAAGCTTTTGAAGTGCGCTCTGTTGTTACTTTTAGCTCTTGCATCGTTTTTTGCAAATTTGAATAGAACATGGTATCGTTTAAAATTGTTCCTATCATTCCATTGCCATGACTAATTGTAGAAACAATTTTGTTAAGATTATCTGAAAGTGAAAATATTCTCTTCGATGACTGATCAATATTCCCCATGATCGTATCGAGATGTAAGGAAAGTTTTTGATCTGTGAGAAGTTTCCATAATGTGCCACGACTACTTCCAATCTGATCGGTAAGGTTTTTTAAATTAAGTGCTATTGTTGATACATATTCATTTGTGCGGTTTAATGTTCTCAGCATTTCATCAGTTTCAAGTGGGGTGATTGTTTCTATTGTATCATTAATTTCGATCACTGCCGATATCATTCTAAAAGGTGAAGTAAGGTTAACCAGTTTATTCCCCATTAACCCATCAGTTCCTACACTTGCAACTACATTTTTTTTGATGAATGGATGATACTTTTCATCAATTTTAAGTATCACATTTACGGATGTGTCATTTATGATTTCGACAGAAGATATTGAGCCTACATCTGTTCCTGCAAATCTCACATTGTTCCCAACCAATAAACCGTTTACATTACTAAATACGGCAACAATTTTAAAAGACCTTCCGAAAAAATTTTGATTCTTTCCAATCAGGTATAAACCAAATATCATCACGATCACTCCGGCTGTGACAAATATTCCTAATTTGATTTTTTGTGAAGTTTCTTTTTCCATAATTTTATTTAAAAAAAGCTTTAACAAGCGGATCTTCACTCCTAGTCAACTCTTCATACGAACCCTCCGCATAATTGATTCCGTTTATTAATGTGATGATTTTATTTGATGTGATTTTTGCACAGGAAATATCGTGTGTGATGATCATAGAAGATGTTTGATATTTATCCTGAATATTTAAAATCAAATTGCTGATTTCTTTTGATGTAACAGGATCTAATCCAGTTGTTGGTTCATCATACAACATGATTTCAGGTTTCATAATTAGAGTTCGGGCAAGTCCAATTCTTTTTTTCATCCCACCTGATAATTCTGCAGGCATGATGTTTTTTGTTAGAGGTAAACTTACATTTTCGAGCATCTCATCAACAAGCATTTCAATATTTTTTCTGGAGATATTTTTCACTAAACGTTTTAATGCAAACTCTAGATTTTCTTTCACGGTCATCGAATCGTAAAGTGCATTTCCTTGAAATACAAAACCTACTTTTGTTCGCATCTCATCGAGTTGTTTTCGTGTAAGACTTGTTACATCATTACCGAATACTTTGATGATTCCTGACTCAATAGGAATGAGCCCAATAACACATTTGATTAGCACTGATTTACCTGAACCTGATCGACCTAATACAACAAGGTTTTCTTTTTTATGTAAAGTTAAATTTAACCCCGAAAGCACATGGTTATCACCGAATGATTTAAAAACATTTTTAATGCTTAAAACCTCGTTACCTGATTCAAGATTTTTTGTTGTTGGCGATATGTTGCTTTCTGTTTTCAAATAAGGTTAAAAAATTGTGAAATCTGAACAGCAATCAAATCAATAACAAATACCAACAACGATGCAAATACCACAGCTGTATTAGCAGACCGCCCTACTCCTTCAGTTCCTTTTTGCGAGTAATATCCTTGATAGGTTCCAACAAGTCCTATTGCAAATCCGAAGAAAAATGTTTTAATAATTGATGGGATGATATCACCAAAA
>CAIUEQ010000042.1 GCA_903898215.1 uncultured Bacteroidota bacterium
CTCGCAGAGTTTCGCAAATGAATTCGCTGAGTATCGCTGATATAATTTACCTACAACTTTTCTTTTAATTTGCGAGAGAATCTTTATTGTTAGCTGATAAATCCGGGAAAATCTGCGTTCCTTATCTGCGCTAATCTGCGAAAAAAAAATTGCATAGTTTTTTTTCCTTACAACCATTAAACCATTCTTCCAATCAACCAATCAACAAATAAACATTACCTTGCGACAAATTATATAACAATTGACATTTAAAGATTTTCATTTCGAACCTCAACTACTTGAAGGTTTAGAAGCAATGGGTTACGATAAACCCACTCCCATTCAACAACAGGCAATTCCAATTATTCTTGAAAATAAAGACCTGATTGCATGTGCACAAACCGGCACCGGAAAAACAGCTGCGTATGTTTTACCCATCCTTAACAAAATTGCAAAATCAGATCACAGGCATTTAAATACTTTAATCATCGCTCCCACAAGAGAGCTTGCTCAGCAAATAGATCAGCAAGTTGATGGGTTAGGATATTTTGTAGGAGCCAGTTCTATTTCAGTTTATGGCGGTGGTAGCGGACAAGCATGGGATCAACAGAAAAAAGCCATTGATGGTGGAACTGATGTTATTATAGCAACTCCCGGACGATTGCTTGCTATGTTTACTTCTTCAGGTTCGGTCGACATGACTCATTTGAAACATTTGATTTTAGATGAAGCTGATAGAATGTTGGATATGGGTTTTTATGACGATATCATGCGCATCATGACCTATCTTCCAAAAACCAGACAAACACTGATGTTTTCGGCTACCATGCCACCAAAAATCAGAACACTAGCAAATACTATTTTAAATAATCCCGAAACAATAAATATTGCCATCAGCAAACCTGCAGAAGGAATTTTACAGCAAGCATATATGGCATATGATACTCAAAAAATGGCTTTGCTAAAACATGTGCTCAATGAAAAGCCACATGATTCGATCATTATTTTTGCATCAACAAAAGAAAAAGTAAAAGATCTTGGAAGAGAATTATCTCGCTCAGGATTATCTATTAAAGCCTTTCACAGCGACCTTGAACAAGCCGAACGTGAAGATATTATGCGTGCGTTTAAAAATAAGGAAGTGAAAATTTTAATGGGAACAGATATTCTTTCTCGAGGCATTGATGTGGTTGGAATTAGTTTGGTTGTAAATTATGATGTGCCGCCTGATCCGGAAGATTATATTCACCGTATAGGCAGAACTGCCAGAGCTGATAAGACCGGAACTGCAATCACTTTTATCAATCCCAAAGATCAACGTAACTTTTATGATATCGAAAGTTTAATTGGAAAAGAAATTCCAAAACTTCCTTTACCTGAAAAGTTAGGAGAAGCACCATTATACCAACCACAGGTTAAAGTGAAAACCACTTTTAAAAGACCTCCTCATAAAAATAAAAAATTTAACAAAAACAGTGACTCTAAATAGTTGAACAATTTGTTAAATCTCTTTTTGATATGTTCATAACTCATAGCACAGTTATGGTACTCTGTTTTTATTTTCGCTTATATTTTTAATACATGAGAATTCATTTCATTTCAATTGGTGGAGCTGTGATGCACAACATGGCTATCGCCTTACAAAAAAAAGGTTTTACTGTTTCTGGGTCTGATGATGAGATTTATGAACCGGCAAAATCACGCCTAGAAAAATACGGATTGCTTCCTCAACAAATGTGTTGGAATGCAAATACCATTACAAAATATATTGATGCAATTGTTTTGGGAATGCATGCAAGAAAAGACAATCCCGAAATATTAAGAGCTCAGGAATTAGGGATAAAAATTTATTCATTCCCTGAATACATGTACGAACAAACCAAAAATAAAAAGCGGATTGTTATTGGGGGAAGTCATGGTAAAACCAGTACCACAGCCATGATCATGTATGTGTTACGATATCACAATATTGAATTTGACTACCTTGTTGGTTCGATGATAGAAGGTTTTGAAACAATGGTTGGATTAAGTGAAACTAGCAAGATCGCAGTTTTTGAAGGTGATGAATACTTAACTTCTGCTCTTGATCTTCGTCCGAAATTTCATGTGTATAAAGCCGATGTAGGAATTATTACAGGAGTGTCATGGGATCATATCAACGTGTTTCCAACGTATGAAAATTATCTTGAACAATTTAGAATCTTCATCAGAGAAATTCCTGAAAGTGGACAATTGATCTATTGTGCCGATGATGATGCTGTGAAAGCTGTTTGTGAAAGTACTCCTACAAAAGCTAAACTTATTCCATACACCACCCCAACAAACATAGTTGAGAATGGAGTTACTTTTATCACTGAAAAAAGCGATAAAATTGGATTAAAAGTGTTCGGAAAGCATAATTTGCAAAATATGATGGCGGCAAAAAATGCCTGTGCTTATGCCGGAATAAATGCTAAACAATTTTATGAGGCAATACAATCTTTTAAAGGTACAGCTAATCGTTTAGAAACTTTGGAGGAAGATGCTCATAGCATTGTTTACAGAGATTTTGCACATGCACCTTCAAAATTAAAAGCCACTATCAATGCTGTTAAAAATTTATACCCAAATAGAAAATTAATAGCCATTTACGAATTGCATACTTTTAGTTCACTCAACAAAGAGTTTCTTCCTCATTATAATAACAGCATGATTGAAGCTGATATCAAAGCAGTGCTATTTAGCAAACATGCACTCGAAATGAAAAAGATGCCAATGCTTGATGAATCTGAAGTTGCGGCAAATTTCGGAAATGATGTAAAAGTGTTTACCGACAAAAATGAGTTGAGAAAATTTATCGAATCAAACTATACAAAAAACGAAAATCTTTTATTGATGAGTAGTGGAACTTTTGATGGAATGTCTCTCAATTTTTGATTTGATGATTAGTTGATTTGATAATGAGAACCAATAAACCAATAAACAATTAAACATACAAACAAACATTTAATCAGCATTGTTGGACCAACTGCAGTTGGAAAAACTTCCCTTGCAATAAAACTTGCTCAATATTTTAATACTGAAATCATCTCGGCCGACTCAAGGCAATTTTATGCAGAAATGAGTATCGGAACAGCCAAACCTAATGAGCATGAATTGCAAAAAGTGAAGCATCATTTTGTAGGAAATGTATCTATTAATACTTTATACAGTGCCGGAGATTTTGAAAGAGATGCTCTCAAAAAACTAGATGAATTATTTATTAAAAACAACATTGTCGCAATGGTGGGCGGTTCAGGATTATATACAAAATCGGTGCTAGAAGGTTTAGATGAAATGCCAAAAGCTGATGAGAAATTAAGAACCGAATTGCAACAACTTTTTGAAGAAAAAGGAATAGCTCCGTTACAAGAAATCTTAAAAAAACTTTCCCCCGAAAAATTTGCAATAATGGATATTCAAAACACTCAAAGGGTGATGAGAGCAATTGAAATTTCCTCTCAACAAAATGTTATCGTTAAAGAAAAAACTCCCCGAAAATTTATTCCTATAAAGATCGGTTTGAATTTAAAAAGAGAATATTTATATGAAAGGATAAATCAAAGAGTTGATCAGATGATGGAAGCCGGTTTATTAGCTGAAGCAAAATCGTTATACGATTTCAAACATTTAAATGCTTTGCAAACTGTTGGATATACAGAGCTGTTTGACTACTTTGATGGGAAACAGAGTTTAGAAAAAGCTGTTGAATTAATTAAA
>CAIUEQ010000043.1 GCA_903898215.1 uncultured Bacteroidota bacterium
AAATAATGTCGAAATGGTTGTTCCTGCATGCTTCTATGGCATCAAGTCCATTGGTAACTTTTGATACTTCATAGCCCTTATTTGTTAAAAATAAAATATGAGGTTTCAAAAGATCTATTTCATCATCTGCCCATAAAATGTGTGTATTCTGCATAAAAATCTATTTTTGTTTTGGTGGATGTATATTTGTCACTTATTACATTAATTCTATTTCAAGTAATGAGAGGAATTAATGTTTTTTGAACGACAACTATCTTCTACGAAATAACGTAATTAAATTCTTTTATTGTGCAGCTATCAAATAACAAGAAAAAAATAATAAACGATCCTGTTTATGGATTTGTAAAAATTCCAAGCGATTTGATTTATGATCTTATCGAGCATCCTTATTTTCAACGACTGAGAAGAATTAAACAGCTTGGGTTAACTAATTTGGTATATCCGGGTGCATTGCATACAAGATTCCAACATGTGATTGGAGCAATGAGCTTAACTGTTCAGGCTATCGAAATCTTGAAAGGAAAAGGAATTGATATTACAGACGAAGAAAAAGATGCTGTTTGCGCAGCTGTTTTACTTCATGATATGGGACATGGTCCATTTTCTCACGCACTTGAGCATGTATTGATAAAGGATGTTGATCACGAAATTATCTCGTTGGCATTTATGAATTCTTTAAATATAGAAATGAATGGTAAGCTCGACCTATGTATTAGTATTTTTAAAAACGAGTATAAGAAAAAGTTTCTTCACCAATTGGTTTCGAGCCAACTTGATATGGACAGACTTGATTATTTAAGAAGAGATAGTTTCTATACAGGTGTTCAGGAAGGTGTGATTGGGCATGATCGGATTATTAATATGCTTAATGTTTCCGATGATGAAATGGTGATTGAAGAAAAAGGAATTTATTCAATTGAGAAATTTTTGATAGCCCGTAGATTAATGTACTGGCAAGTATATTTACACAAAACAGTAATTGCTGCAGAAACGTTGTTAGTGAAAATTTTGGAACGGGCTTCAATGCTTGCAGAATCAGGAAATGAGTTATTTGCATCTCCGGCATTTTATTACTTTTTATATAATAAACCTGATAAAAAAGCATTTCTGTTAAATGATGATGTGCTTAATATTTACAGTGAACTTGACGATTTTGATATTACAAATTCAATAAAAGTTTGGTGCAATCATGAAGATAAAATATTAAGTGAATTATGCAAAATGCTGCGCGATAGAAAACTTTCTAGAATTGAAATTCAATCTCAAAAATTTGATGAAGGAAGAATAGCTGAATTACTGAAGGTAACAGCAATCAAAAAACAGATAGCATTAGCTGATGCTCATTATTTTGTTTTCACTGATAGTGTAAAAAATGAGGCATACAGTCTCGATGGTTTTAATATAAAAGTGTTATATAAAGATGGCAAAACATTAGATATTGCAAATGCATCTGATCAATATAATATTACCGCACTTGCAAACACTGTTACCAAGTACTTTTTATGTTATCCAAAAAATTTATAAATTGCCAGCTTTATAAATAATCATAAATGCAAATAACTGTAGGAGAACTTGGGAAGTTATTAAATGGAGAGATTGTTGGGGACGCTGATATTCTCATATCAAAAGTTGCAAAAATTGAAGAAGGTGAACATCAAGCTTTGTCTTTTTTATCTAATCCAAAATACGAGCAATATCTTTATATCACTGAATCATCGGCAGTAATTGTTAACAAAGATTTTGTTCCATCTGCACCTGTATCAACAGTTATGATTAAAGTTGATGATGCCTATGCCAGCTTTACTTATATCTTGGAAAAATTCGGAAATGTTTCATCCTCTAAAACAGGAATTGATGATTCTGCTGTTATTTCAACAAAAGTAATCATAGGCAAAAAAGTATACATTGGGGCACATTGTTGTATAGAAGAGAATGTTGAAATTGGTGAAGATTCAAAAATATATCCACAGGTTTTTTTAGGTAAAAATGTGAAAGTTGGGTATAACTGTATCATCTTCCCAGGTGTAAAGATTTATCATGATTGTGTTATCGGAAACAATTGTATTATTCATTCTGGAACAGTTATAGGATGTGATGGTTTTGGGTTTGCACCCTTGCCAGACAGATCTTATAAAAAAATTCCTCAAACTGGAAATGTTATTATTGAAGATGATGTTGAGATAGGTTCAAATTGTTCAATAGACAGAGCAACAATGGGCAGTACTTTTATCAGAAAAGGAGTGAAGCTTGATAATCTTATTCAGATTGCTCATAATGTTGAAATAGACGAGCACACTGTTATTGCAGGTCAAGCGGGTATAGCTGGGAGTTCTAAGGTCGGTAAATATTGTATCATTGCTGCTCAAGTTGGTATTGCAGGACATCTTACAATTGCTGATGGTTCAGTAATAGGAGGGCAAAGTGGAGTTAGTGGCAGCATAAAAAATCCCAATAAAAAATGGTTTGGCTCTCCTGCATTTGAATACAAAGACTCAATTAAATCATCTATTTATTTTAAACAATTGCCATCTTTTGAAAAGCGAATAAGTGAATTAGAAAATGTAATTAAAGAGCTAAAGAAAAATAATCAATCATAAATACGAGAAAAAGTAAAATATAATGAAGCAAACAACAATTAAGAAGGCTGTTTCAATAACAGGTGTGGGGCTGCATACAGGGAAAGATGTGACAATGACATTTAATCCCGCAATGGATAATTTCGGAATTAAATTTCAACGAATCGACTTGGATGGAATGCCAATGATTGAAGCAGATGTAGATAATGTTACCGATACTTCTCGTGGAACTACTATTGAAAAAAATGGTGCAAAGGTTGCCACTATCGAACATGTGATGGCATCACTTGCAGGTTTGGAAATTGACAATTGTCTTGTTCAAATCGATGCACCCGAAACACCTATCATGGACGGTAGTTCGAGATATTTTGTAAAAGTGCTAAAAGATATCGGTATCCAAGAACTTGATGCCGAACGCGAATATTTTACCATTCCACAAAATATTTATTATCATGAAAATGACAGGCAGGTAGAGATGATTGCGATGCCTTTGGATGATTATCGGTTAACTGTAATGGTTGATTATAATTCGACAGTCTTGGGTAGTCAACACGCTTCAATTACCAGTCTGAAGGAGTTTGAAACAGAGATATCTTCGTGCCGTACTTTTTGTTTCTTACATGAACTTGAAATGCTTTATAATAATAATTTAATTCGTGGTGGCGATTTAAATAATGCAATTGTTATCGTTGATAGAGTGATCGAAGATAATGAACTGGAACATTTGGCTAAGATGTTTAATAAGCCAAAAGTTGAAGTAAAAAAGGAAGGGATTTTAAATAATGTTGATTTACGATTTCACAATGAACCGGCACGACATAAACTTCTTGATCTGATTGGAGATTTGGCTTTAATTGGCGTTCCGATTAAGGCTCAAATTATGGCAGCAAGACCTGGCCACGCTGCAAATGTTGCTTTCGGAAAAAAAATAAAAGCACTGATTAAAAAAGTTCGCAGCAATGTGAATGTTCCAAAATACGACCCAAATAAAGCACCTGTATATGGCATAAACGAGATAACCAAAATGCTTCCGCATAAGTATCCGTTTTTGTTGCTCGATAAAATTATTGATATAGGAAAAAATTATGTTGTTGGCGTAAAAAATGTTACGATTAACGAACCTTTTTTTCAAGGTCATTTTCCTGGAAATCCTGTAATGCCGGGAGTGATGATTGTTGAAGCAATGGCACAAGCAGGTGGGATTTTAGTATTGTCACAAGTTGATAATCCAGAAAATTACAAAACATTGTTTATGAAAATTGATGGAGTGAAATTTAAAGATATGGTATTACCTGGCGACACTTTAGTTTTTCGTTTGGAATTATTGGCTCCGATTAGAAGAGGTGTTTGTTTGATGAAAGCAACAGCTTTTGTTGGTGATAAATTGGTTTGTGAAGGCGAATTAATGGCTCAAGTTACTCCTAAATAAAAAACAGGATTCAATAATTGATTGAATATTAAACCATAATTAACTAGATAAAATAAATGATCTCAAATCTCGCAGATATAGATAAAAGAGCTAAGCTAGGGGCAAATGTTGTTGTAGATTCTTTTACCAAAATTTTTGATAATGTTGAAATTGGTGATGGAACTTGGATAGGCTCTAATGTTACCATTTATCCAGGAGCACGTATTGGGAAAAATTGTAAAATATTTCCCGGATCTGTGATATCTGCTATTCCACAAGACTTGAAATTTGAAGGAGAAGATACAACTGCAGAGATTGGAGATAATTCTACTATTCGCGAATGTGTTACCATTAACAGAGGAACAATAGATAAGTTTAAAACGGTAGTAGGTAAGAATTGTTTGATAATGGCCTACGTTCATCTTGCGCATGATGATATGGTTGGAAACAACGTAATCATTGCAAATGGGGTACAACTTGCAGGACATGTTATCATTGAAGACAATGCCAGAATAGGAGGGTTGTCAGCTGTTCACCAGTTTGTAAAGATTGGTAGGCACGTAATGATCGAAGGGGGATCAATGGTAAGTAAAGATATACCTCCATTTGTTAAGGTTGGAAGATATCCAATTTCTTATGAGGGTGTTAATACAATTGGACTTAAAAGAAGCGGTTTCACTGCTGAAAAAATCAATGAGATTCAAAGTATTTATCGATTATTATTTGTTCATAATTCCAATGTGAGTAAAGCAATAAAGATTGTTGAAACAACCATGAATATTACTCCTGAACTTGATGAAATTTTGGAATTTATTAAGAAATCAGAACGAGGTGTGATGAAAGGTTTTCAATTCCGCAAAAACAATTAATTTGAGAATCGAGTTACAACAAGTCAGCAAAAAATTTAACCGGCAGTGGTTGTTCAGAAATATATCTTTCAATTTTAAAGAACAACATTCGTATGCAATTGTAGGGAATAATGGAAGTGGAAAATCCACTTTATTACAAATGATTTATGGTTTCCAAACAATAAGTAGCGGAAAAATAATTCTGCATAATGGACATCAACTATTGGGCGAGGAGCAGGTGTTTCAGCATACTTCATTTGTTGCTCCTTATCTTGAATTACTCGAAGATTATACTTTGAAAGAAATGTTACAATTTCATTTTCAATTTAAACACATACAGGAAAATCTCTCAATTGATGACATGATGGTTCTGTGTAAACTGGAAAACAATCGTGATAAACAAATAAAATTATTTTCGTCAGGAATGAAACAACGCTTAAAGTTGGCGCTTGTTTTTTTTAGCAATACACCTCTCATTTTGTTAGATGAACCTTGCAGTAATTTAGATATGCAAGGAATACAATGGTATCAGGAAATGGTAAAGGAAGTCATTGGGAAACGGACCCTAATTATTGCTTCTAATCAAAAGTTTGAATATGATTTCTGTGATGATGAATTAAGAATTGAAGATTATAAGTAAGAAAAGAATTTGTTTCTTTAATGATGTTGCAACATCGCCCCTAAAATTATTATACTTATTGTTATTGCTTTAAAAAGCATTTGAGGTATTACGTTTTTTTTAGTCTTCATCATTTCGTGCTTATGTTTTCTATCCTTCTAACGAAAACATCATGCCAAAAATTTCAAAATTCAAAACGACCAAATTATAGATTCAAAAAATGCTTACAACAAAATAAGTGCAGGTTCAGTTTTATTGGCAAATGAATTCAATACCTCATTAATTGTTTTCTCTGCAAGAAATAATTCTCTTTCAATATCATTTTTCGATAAATTAAATTCTGAAGATTTTAGTTTATAGTAATTAATTCCTTCAAGTAAATTTGAGCAAAAAGTTTGATAATATTTTGTAACTTTTTTATCAATTTCATTGGATAATTCACCAACTTGTTCTTTCAAATAAGTAACATATAATTGTAATTCTTTAATGAAAAAATGTGGTCGATAACCTTCATTTAATAGATTAGCACGTCCGTAAATATGATCTACCATTTCTTTTAATGAGGCAATTTTATTGAAATAGGCAATGTTTGGACCAGGACAAATTGTAACTCCTATAGATTTGTTAAGTAACGGCTTTAAATGATATAAATGAAGAGATGAATTACTTAATCCTAAACATAAACATTCCTTGTCAAGTACTAATTTGCGCTGTTTTAAAAAATCTATTTCAGGTAGATTAAGTGAGGATAATTGTTCTAATTTAAGTTTTTGAAACTTTGTCGAAGCACTGCAAATAGGTTTTGAAGTGAACTCAGTATTGGTTTCTAAAAATTTTTCAGGACAAGGGCTTCCTGGAATTCCTTTTTCTATTCGGTCAAATTTTTCTTTTTCACCGGATGTGTGTTTTAGGTAATTAAAGCGAACTCCTAAAGGCGAATTTTTACTTAAAATAATATCATCTTCTTTTGCCAGACAAAGTTGTTGTAATGTTTCTTCATCAACAGTTGTTGCGTCAGGAACTAGTAAGAAAGGAGTTCCCCAACCAGTTGAATCAATATCAAAGTAGTTTAATAGCAATTCGTTCTCTTCAAATGTTCCTATACCACCTTGAGCAGTTATTTTTAATTCAGGAATTTCAGAAGGAATTTCTTTTCCTTTTTCAGATAACCCTTTGCAGTATGTATCAAAAAGTTCATTTAAAATTTCTTTTCGTCTAATTTTAAACTCTTCCAAAATTGGTCCCATTAAATATCCATCACTTGCAAAAGCATGACCACCACAATTTAATCCAGATTCTATTCTAAATTCTGAA
>CAIUEQ010000044.1 GCA_903898215.1 uncultured Bacteroidota bacterium
GTAATTTTTGCTTTTGTGGGAAATGCAATTTTTATGGGAGTGTATTATTCATTACAACGTTTGTGCAAGGCGCGAATGTTTAGTGATTTTTTAAGTAAATTTCATTTCTGGGGTTGGCAGTTCATTATTGTTTGCGCTGCAATTACACTTCCGTTAGGAATTACATCATCAAAAGAATATGCCGAACTAGAATGGCCAATTGACATTATGATTGCATTGGTTTGGGTAGCTTTCGGTATAAATATGATTGGTACAATTGTAAAACGTAGAGAAAAACAAATGTATGTAGCCATATGGTTTTACATAGCAACATTTGTTACCGTTGCGATTTTACATATCGTTAACTCAATCGAACTTCCTATCAGCTTATTTAAAAGCTATATGGTGTATGCCGGTGTTCAAGATGCTTTGGTACAATGGTGGTATGGCCACAATGCGGTTGCATTTTTCTTAACAACGCCATTTCTTGGAATGATGTATTACTTTCTTCCAAAAGCAGCAGGACGTCCTGTTTATTCTTATAAACTTTCAATCCTTCACTTTTGGGCTTTAATATTTATTTATATATGGGCAGGTCCTCATCATTTATTATATTCTGCATTACCTGATTGGGCTCAATCTTTAGGTGTTGCATTTTCAATTATGTTGATTCTTCCTTCATGGGGTGGTATGGTTAACGGTTTGTTAACTCTTCGTGGAGCATGGGATAAAGTAAGAGAAGATCCAATTTTAAAAATGTTTGCCGTTGGTGTTACAGCTTATGGTATGGCAACTTTTGAAGGTCCAATGCTTGCACTTAAAAACGTAAATGCTATCGGTCACTTTACTGATTGGGTGGTTGCACACGTTCACGTTGGTGCTTTAGGATGGAATGGATTATTAACTTTTGCAATATTGTATTATATCATTCCTCGAATATTTAATACTACAATATATTCTAAGAAATTAATGAATGTACATTTCTGGTTAGCAACTCTTGGTATCGTATTTTATGTTGTTCCAATGTATATCAGTGGATTTACTCAAGGTTTGATGTGGAAAGAATTTGCAGCTGATGGTTCACTTCAATATCCTGAATTCTTAAAAATCACACTTAGAATTCTTCCTCTTCACATGTTAAGATCTTTGGGAGGTGTTTTATATTTATCAGGTTTCTTAACTTTAGTTTACAATATTGTTAAAACCATGCAACAAGGTAAACTTGTGGCTAACGAACCTGCAGAAGCACCGGCAATCGATAAATCAACATTATTTGTAAAAGGAGAATTCTGGCATTCAGTGCTTGAGAAAAAACCTATTCTATTTACAATTCTATCGATAGTTGCAATTCTAATCGGAGGTATCATTGAAATTATACCAACGCTTACTATTAAATCAAATATACCAACAATTGCAAGTGTAAAACCGTACACTCCTCTTGAGTTACAAGGTCGCGATTTATACATTCGTGAAGGATGTAATGCTTGCCATACACAATGGGTTAGACCTTTCCGTTCAGAAACTGAGCGTTACCAAGGTGAATATTCAAAAGCGGGAGAATATGTTTATGACCATCCATTTTTGTGGGGTTCAAAACGTACAGGTCCTGATTTGATGCGCGTAGGTGGTAAATATCCCGACAGTTGGCATTACTTACATATGATGAATCCTCGTAATCCTTCACCGGGTTCAATTATGCCTGCTTACGGATGGTTAATCGACCAAACATTAAATTCATCTAATACCCAAGATAAATTGAAGGCAATGAAAACTCTCGGTGTTCCTTATTCGGATGAAGAAATTGCAAATTGTAATAAGATTCTTTCTGATCAAGCTGAAAAAATCACAGCAAACTTGCAAAAAGATGGAATTGCAGTTACGAGTGATAAAGAAATTATCGCATTGATTGCATACCTGCAACGTATCGGTACAGATATTAAAAAACAAACATCTAGTAATTAAAAGATATGCATCAGTTCTTAGAAAATGTAACAGGCTATAATACTCATCTAATTCTATCCATGAGTATTTTTATTGCCTTTTTTGTTGGCTTGTTGATTTACGTATTAACGGTTGATAAAAAGCATATCGAAAAAATGAAGAACATGCCATTTGATAAAAACGAAAATCAAAATTGAATATGAAAAAAATAATCTTATCAATAATTGCACTTTCTGCATCACCAGTTCTATTCGCACAGAACGCTGCAGAAGCTAATATCGGAGAAGGATATTATGATATTATTTTATGGATATTAATAGCTATTGCTGTTATTGTTCTAATCATTACCTTTTCTCTGTTGAATTCTATCAATGAATTAAAAAATAAAATTGCAGGAGATTCAGGTTCTGAACATGCTAAACTTTCTCTTTGGGAAAAGCTATTAAGTTTAAAACCACTAACGATGGAAAAAGATATGGATATGGGGCATGAATACGATGGTATTCGTGAGCTTAATAACTCTGTTCCTATCTGGTTTAACGTTTTGTTTTATGGACTGATAGTTACCGGAATTGTTTATTTGTTTACCTATCATGTTTTTAATATTATGCCATTGCAAGCGCAGGAATATAAAAATGAAATGGCTGCAGCGCAAATTCAGAAAGAAGCATATTTAAAAACTTCGGGTAATGCTATTGACGAAAACACTGTAAAACAAATTACTGATGTTGCAAAATTAGAAGGTGGTAAAAAGATATTTGTAGAAAGATGTCAAGTATGCCATGGTGAACATGCTGAAGGAAAAGTTGGTCCAAATCTTACTGACGAATTTTGGATTCATGGTGGAACGATTAATGCCATTTTTAAGACTATAAAAGAAGGAGTACCTGCAAAAGGAATGGTATCTTGGAAAAATGTTTTGAAGCCTGATGAAATGCAATTAATGGCCAGCTATGTTTTAAGTTTGCAGGGTACAAAACCTGCTAATCCAAAAGATCCACAAGGCGATAAAATGGTTAGTGATACCACTAAAATTCAAATTGATAGTCTAGTAAAAAAATAATTCTTCACTAAAATAATACTTAACCCCTTCCTAATCCGAAGGGGTTGTTTTTTTTATACATTTGCATTATTAATTACACATAGAAATGTCACACCACGAAGCAATACCCGAAGGAACTGACAAATTCAGAGATACGATTTCATTAATTGATAATTCAGGAGAAAGAAATTGGGTATATGCAAAAAAACCTAAAGGTAAACTACATACTGCCAGATCGTTTTTTGGTTATAGCTTAATCTTTTTTTTATTCCTTGGACCATTTATAAAAATTAATGGCCATCCTTTTATATTACTTGATATTTTAAGTCGAAAATTTATCTTATTTGGCTTTCCTTTTTGGCCTCAAGATCTTCCATTATTAGGATTAATTCTTATAACCGGTGTTGTTGCAGTTATTTTATTTACTGTAATGTTTGGCAGACTTTGGTGTGGATGGTCTTGTCCACAAACAGTTTTTATGGAACTGTTTTTTCGGAAAATTGAATTCATGATTGAAGGTGATTTCAATGAACAAAAAAAACTTGATGCTTCACCATGGACAACTGAAAAGATTTTCAAAAAAACACTTAAGCATATTATATTTTATACGCTTTCAGTTTTTATTGCCAACATATTTTTGGCATATATTATTGGTGCTGATGAATTGCTAAAACTTATTACCGATGGACCAATCGTTCATTGGGGACAATTATTATCACTCATTATTTTTTCTACTGTATTTTACTTCGTATTTGCCAAATTCAGAGAGATCATTTGCATTGTTGTATGTCCTTACGGAAGATTACAAGGTTTAATGCTTGATAACAATTCTTTAGTTGTAGCATATGATTTTGTTAGAGGTGAACCAAGAGGTGCGATTCGTAAAAACGAAACTACTCAACATGGAGATTGTATTGATTGCAAAAGATGTGTTCAAGTTTGTCCTACCGGAATAGATATTAGAAACGGTACACAACTCGAATGTGTAAACTGTACAGCTTGTATCGATGAGTGTAATGATGTAATGACAAAAATAAAACGACCAAATGGTTTGGTACGTTTTGCTTCACAAGAACAAATTGTAAATGGAACACAACATGCTGTTTCATTTAGAAGCGTTGCATATGTTGCTATTCTATTCGTATTAATCGGTGCATCGGTTTATTTTGTGTCAACGCGTAAAGATATTTCAACAGCAATTTTAAGAACTCCGGGAATGCTTTATCAAGAACAAGACAGTTTGCATGTGAGCAATATGTACAACTTTGATGTAATAAATAAAACGTTTACAGAACAACAAATAGATATTAAAATTGTTGAACCTATAGCAGCCGAACTAAAAATGGTAGACAGAAAGTTAAGCCATATACAACTCGGTGAAGATTCATTGGCAAAAGGTTCATTCTTTATTATCCTACCAAGAGACAAGATCATTAGTAATAACTCTGAGATAAAATTTCAGATTTGGAGTAATGGTGTTTTAATTGATGAACTAAAAACCAATTTTATTGGCCCTGTAAAATTAAACAGCACTAAATAAAAATATTTTAGGATTTAAATAGGATAATTAGTTTTAAAAAAAAATCATAAACAAATAAATAATGAAATTAAATTGGGGTCATAAACTTGTGATTTTTGCAATACTATTTATGGTATTTATTTTCTCGATGATAACGTTTATGATCAGACAAAATGTGGAGTTAGTGGAAAGTGATTATTATGAAAAAGGAATCAAGTATCAAGATAAAATTGATAAACTTAATGCAATAAAAGGGCTCGATCACGCTATCAGATTTGATTCATTAAAAAACGAATTGGTTTTTGAAACTGCTATGGGTGGTAATGTTTCGGGAGTACTAAAATTTTATCGACCATCAGATTCAAAAATGGATACTCAAATTCCGTTTACTTTAAATGAAGAAGGAAGATTTGCTTATAATGTTTCATCACTAGCAAAAGGACCATGGAAGTTTACCTTCGAATGGATGGTTGGAACACAGGCAATGGCTGTAGAAAAAGAAATTATCCTTAAATAAAATGTTTTTTATAACGGCATTTTTAACTGGTTTACTTGGCAGCTTTCACTGTGTTGGAATGTGCGGACCAATTGCACTTGCGTTACCTACAATTGGAAATTCTTTTAATGAAAAAATAGTCAGTCGCTTGCTCTATAATTTTGGAAGAATAATTACTTATTCATTTCTTGGTTTATTATTTGGAACTTTTGGCTTTGGTTTGAAACTTGCCGGTTTTCAGCAAAGCATTAGCATCGGTGCAGGTGTATTAATCATCATTACTGTTTTATTGAATGGAAAACTAAGCAGTAAATTTTCTTTCAGTTTTTTTTCGGGAAGTTTAATTGGAAAATTATTTAAACAAAAATCTTATTTCTCAATGTTGGGGATAGGTTTATTAAATGGCTTATTACCCTGCGGATTTGTTTACATCGCAGTCATTGCTTCAGTGGCTTCACAAGATGCATTTCAAGGAGCTTTATTTATGATGTTATTTGGATTAGGCACTTTACCCTTAATGTTTGTGGTTAGTTTAATAGGACAATTTTTATCTGTTAAAATTCGATCAAGGATAAATAAATTTACTCCTGTTTTTGCTATCCTAATTGCGTGTGTTTTTATTTTAAGAGGGATGAATTTGGGTATTCCATATCTCAGTCCTCAGATTTCAAACGACCAAACAACTGTGAAAGAATGCTGTAAACCTGTGCAGGAAATAGGCAAAGGGCAATAAGTAAAAGCGGTCAGACGCATTACACGTCAAAACGCAAAGTTTCGAAAACACTATAAAGAATTTTAAAAATAATCAGTGAAATCTGTGGCTAAAAATAAGCCAATAGCTGTCAGACGCATTACGGGTCAGAACGCTTAAAATTCAAGAGCACTTTAAATCTTCAATTATTTTGTAAGAGGAATATTAAATCCTCCTTCAAGTGTAACCATGTATGAGCCGAAAACATGTGTGGCTCTGCCGGCTCCGTCCTTTCCAATTCCTGTAGATAAATAATCTGCCCAGGCAACCTGAAGACTTGGTTGAATAAAAAGATATTTGAAAAGATTTATTCTACTGCCCAAAGTTCCTCCAACCACAAATCCCTGAATCCTGAACCAAGTATCCCATTGCTCTCCAAGAACTGTTGAAATGGAATATGAAACCAAAGGTCCAATTCCTGCCTTTCCAATTAAATTTACATCTATGTATTTATTAGAATATAGTTTATGATACTTTACAATATTCAGCATCATATAATTATTTCCATTTGTATGTTGAAGGTGAACAAAATTTGAACTTACAAATGTGTCCTTATCAATTTGATTGCCTCTGATATTTCCGGTAACATGAATGTTTGTGTTATCATACACCACATATTTTAAATGATCCCAACTCCATTCTATTCCTAAATGATGTTTGTCTTTAAATATATATCCGATATGAAAATTATACTGAGGAATGGTAAGGTCTTCTTTTAAAAATTCTCTTAAACCATTCTGAAAACCAGATCTGTCGTGAGCTGCAGCGTTCACTAAAGTAAAATCATAATTATCGTTTGTGTTGTTTTTAAAACGGATATCGCTATTCGTATATCCTTCACGATTATATCCCCAACTGAGATAAAATGTGCCTTTCATTTTTTTTGGTTTTAACTCAATCTTATTTTGAGCTTTGGAATGAAACACATTTAATAATAGAATTAAACAGATTAGAACTTTTGTAGTGTTTTTCATGATACTTTAAAGGTGCAAATTATAGCAATGCCAATTAATAAAATATTTAATTTCTAAGAATATTTAAAATATGTAGAAATATAATTGTCCTTAAGCAAAGTCAAACAACAATCAACTGTCAACTTTTTTTCTTAAACTTGATAAACATAAAAAATATCATGGACGAGAAATTAGATGGCATTAAAGAATTGCTCATAAAAAAATCTTATACTAAGCAACAGATTTCGAAAATTACAAAAGAAGTTTTTGATCTTTTTAAAAACGAATTGAAATCTGTTCAGGAATATTTATCTCCTCAAATAGCAACTGCTGCGCCACTTGTAGAAGTAAAGTGTTACGACAAAGGTGATTTTGAAGTTCATTTAAAATTTTCGGGTGATACGCTTGTGCTCATGATGCATACCAATATTTTCGACTTTGATAACAGTCATATCATTCATAAAAACCCATACATAAAAGAAGATAAAATGCGCTCGTTTTGTGGAATGATTCAGGTGTATAATTTTTTATCCGACTCTTTAAAATATAACCGAGAAGGTGATTATGGATATTTGATTGGACGAATATTTATCAATAAAGAAAAACATTTTTTTATGGAAGGAAAACGACCACTTTCTTTTTTATACCACGATATCGCTAGCTGTGAAATTAACAGCGAAACAGTTAGCAATATTATTAAAGACTCGATGAGTTTCTGTTTAAATTTTGATTTGGTAGTTCCTCCAATTGAAGTGGTAAGTAATATTTCTGTTGAACAAAAAAATCAGATGAGTTTTAGCTCAGGTATGCCCACTTCAAAACGTTTGGGTTTTTTAATGAGTAAAGATATTGATGAGTTTGATGAGAAATAAGTTATTGAGTTAATGGGTTATTGGTTGAATGGTTTATGTCAGGTCGAGCGGAGTCGAGACTCTTTTTCACTCTGTGTTGACTAACTTCCAAGTTAGTGTCAATTTAGAAATAAATATAATTCTTCATTTATTATTTGCCATGAATTCGTATTAACAAGATGTTAGACGAACGCATTTTATTATTCTTCAAAGAAATCTTCATCTAGTTGTTTAACCTCATAAGTTGACTTAATCTGTATTCCAACATTAAATTCATGCATTAAATCTACCAGTTTGTTTCCGTCAAGTAGGATGATTTTATGATGTGCATTTTTTGCCTTTTCTATTGCGCCAATATCAAATAGAGATGTTGTTACAAATACTCCTTTATTAGTATCACCACTCATTGCACCGATAAAATTTCTAATGTCTTTTTCTCGAACCTTATTTTCACTAAATCGTTTCGCTTGAATATAAATTTTGTCCAGTCCCAATTTATCTTCGTTAATAATTCCATCTATACCTCCGTCTCCTGATTTTGACGTTTCAATAAATTCTCCATATCCCATTTTCTTAAGTAAAATTAGTATTACTTTTTCAAAATAATATGGATCAATAGATTTTAGTTTTTCTAATAAGTCGTTTTTTACTTCACTTTCAATTTGAGTAAAACCCTTGTCTATCAAATCTTGTGGAGAAGAGGTAACTATTTCTTTGAACTCTAAATTTTCTTTTTTTGACTTAGTATTTTCCTCAGTATAAAAGTTCAGAGTTCCAGAATCTTCAACTATATTCTTCAATGTTAGTTCACTCTTTTGTTTTA
>CAIUEQ010000045.1 GCA_903898215.1 uncultured Bacteroidota bacterium
ACGTTCAATAATTTCATCCGGACTCATTTTAGTAAACATCCGAAGCGGAAATGCAACATTATCTTCAACGTTTAACGAATCGAACAAAGCGGTACCTTGAAACAACATACCAATTTCTTTTCTGATATCTTTTTTCTGATCGTAATCCAAACTCACAAAATCTTTGGTATCATATTCTATTCCACCTTTGTCAACTCCAATTAACCCAACCATACATTTCATGAGTACACTTTTCCCACTGCCACTTGCACCTATCACAAAATTGCATTTCCCTTTTAAAAAGTGAGCAGAGATATCCTCTAAAACAACTTTTTCCCCAAATGATTTATAAATATTTTTTACTTCTATCATCGTTGTAAAAACATTTGTGAAATGATATAATCAAATAAAATAATTCCCATGCAACTATACACAACAGCTTTTGTGCTCGACTGGCCAACTTCAAGTGCACCACCTTCTGTTTTATAACCATGATAAGAAGAAACACTAGTGATAATAAATGCATAAGTCACAGATTTTATCATAGAGAAAAAAACTGAGAAAGGAATAAAATCAGCACGCATTCCTTTAACAAAATAATCAAGGCTGATAATACCCGACATTGCTCCTGAAATTGCACCACCAATAAGAGATAAGGTCATTGCATAAGTAACTAAAAGTGGGATGGTAAAAACTCCGGCAACAATTTTTGGCAATACTAAATAATTTGCCGAATTCACTCCCATAATTTCTAAAGCATCAACTTGCTCGGTAACTTTCATAGTTCCAATTTCGGAGGCAATGCTTGACCCAACTTTGCCGGCCAAAACTAAACATGTAATGGTTGGCGAAAATTCTAAAATATTAGAATCACGAACAATCCTTCCAATAATATAATCGGGAACTAGTCCGGAAACCAGCTGGTAACCGATTTGAATAGTTGAAACTGCTCCTGTAAAAATTGAGATTAAAGAAACAATTCCTAACGACCCCACTCCAATCGAATTCATTTCGTGTAAAGTTTGTCTCCAAAAAACATTGAATCGTTCTGTTTTAGAAAACAGTCGGATCAGAAACAAAACATAATGACCTAATTCTTCAAAAAATTTCATTGGTTGTAAAAATTCTTTTAATAAAAACCGCGTAAATATATAAATTGTTCGATGTAATTTTGGCTTTTGATTTTTAAAATGAATGGAAAAGAACAATAAAACTGTTATAGTAAGCGGGTGTACAAAAGGAATTGGTCGTGCTATTTGCGAACATTTTGCCTCCGCAGGATTTAGTGTTTCAGGTTTCGCACGAAGAAAAAAAGATATCGAAGAAATGAATCATTCATTTTGTGAACGATACAGCCAACAGCAATTTTTATTTTTAACTGCTGATGCTTCAATTAAAGATGAAGTATTAGAATTTGCATCACAGGTAAAAAACAAATTTAAAACCATCGATATTTTAGTAAACAATGCAGGTGTTTTTTTACCGGGAAATATTTTAGAAGAAGAGCCAGGAATCATTGAAAAACTTATCGGAACAAACCTCTATAGCGCTTATCATTTAACACGCGAAATTGTGCCTTTGATGATTAGCCAAAAATCAGGATCGGTATTTAACATGTGCTCGATTGCAAGTATTGCTGCTTATGAAAATGGAGGTTCGTATGCTATTTCAAAATTTGCACTTTTAGGTTTCAATAAACAATTGCGTGTTGAAACTCAAAATAAAAACATCAAAGTAACAGCCATCATTCCTGGCGCAACTCTTACCGAATCATGGGAAGGATCAAATTTACCCGAGTCGCGTTTTATCAAACCTGAAGACATTGCCAAAACAATTTTAAGTGTTTATCTATTATCTGATCAAACAGATGTGGAGGAAATAATTATTCGCCCACAGCTCGGAGATTTATAAATTTTTAATGCAATTTCGAAATGAAATAAACAAACACCATGAAACAATACTCAGAAAATGAATTATCGAAAATTATTTTTGACTTTGCTTTAAATATTCATAAATCTCTTGGCCCGGGTTAATTAGAATCAGCTTATGAGGAGTGTCTGTATTACAAACTTTCGCAGTATGAATTAATAGTTGAAAAGCAAAAACCTCTTCCTTTAATATTTGAAGAAGTAAAACTTGAAATTGGATATAGAGTTGATTTGCTAGTGAACAGAAAAGTGGTGATTGAAATAAAATCTGTTGAAACATTAAATGATTTTCATCTAGCTCAAGTTCTTACTTATCTAAAACTGTCAAATTGTAAATTAGGGATGCTCATAAACTTTAATGTTGCATTGATAAAAGACGGAGTAAAAAGAATTGCAAATAATTTATAAAAACTATATAACAACATTTACAACTAAACGATACTTTGAAAAATTACCGCAAAGACGCTAAGAAAAATTGCAAAGGTTGCAAGGAAATAAATTTTGATAAGTACATCTTTGCTAACTAAACGACACTTTGTTGTTTTTTAAAAAAAAACGCAATGGTCGCAAGGAAATAAATTTTGATACAATTTTGATAAGTACAACTTTGCGAACCTTGCGATAACTTTGCGAGCTTTGCGTTTAAAAAATATAAATAATGTTAAATAATTACTACATCGAAAGTCTTACTGAATATAAACGCAGAAAAACAATTACCGTTAAGGTTGGTGATTTGTTGATGGGAAGCGATTATCCGATTCGCGTGCAGAGCATGACCACCACAGATACCATGGACACTCAATCATGTGTTGAGCAAATAAAAAAAATGGTGGATGCAGGATGTGAATTGGTTCGACTCACTGCACCCAGCATTAACGATGCAAATAATTTAGCCAACATCAAAACCGCGTTAAAAGAAATTGGAATTTTTGTTCCTCTTGTTGCAGATATTCATTTTACGCCAAATGCTGCAGAAGCTGCTGCACGAATAGTTGAAAAAGTTCGGATCAATCCCGGCAATTATGTCGACAAGAAAAAGTTTGAACAAATAGAATATACTGATGCCGAATACAAAGAAGAAATTGAACGCATCCGAAAACGTTTTACGCCTCTTGTAGAAATTTGCAAACAATATGGAACTGCAATGAGAATTGGCACAAACCACGGTTCTCTAAGTGATCGCATCATGAGCCGATACGGAGATTCTCCGCATGGAATGGTGGAAAGTGCCATGGAATTTTTAAGAATTGCTGAAGAACTAAACTATCAAAATATTGTATTGTCGATGAAATCGAGCAACCCAAAAGTGATGGTGGAAGCTTATCGTTTATTGGTAAAAACAATGAATGAAAATAATATGTTTTACCCTTTGCATCTAGGTGTTACCGAAGCCGGTGATGGTGACGATGGAAGAATTAAATCAGCATTGGGGATTGGAGCATTATTGGAAGATGGAATTGGCGATACCGTAAGAGTTTCCCTAACCGAAGATCCCGAATTTGAAGTACCAGTTGCAAAAAAACTGATCGCACGCTATGACGGAAGGTCGGTAATCGGTGATCAGTTATCAGTTATCGGTAATCAGTTATCGGTATCCGGTAAACCGATAACCGAATTCTCACCTTATGAATTTAAAAAACGTGAAACTTCTGAAGTTTTAAATATTGGAGGAAGCAATGTTCCAAGAGTGATTGCTGATTTTAGCTCTACCGAAAATATTAAGGAAAATGATCTTAAAACTGTTGGGTATAATTTCAATATTGAGACCGATAAATGGGCAATGACAGATTTGGGTTGCGACTTTGTTTATCGTGGCAAGTATGCTACAAACTTTATGTTGCCAATGGGGTTGAAAGGAATTTATGATTCCGAAACTTGGAATACTTTGACGGATAAAATCAATAATTTTCCCATGTTTAATTTGGCGTCATTTCAGCAATCAAAATCATTTTCGCAAACTTTAAATTTTCTACAAATAAAAACAGAAGAGCTGGATGAGAAAATTTTAGCTGCACTGAAATCTCATCATAAATTTGTTTTGATTCTTGAAACAAACAATGAAAATGCGGTTGTCGATTTGAGAAATATTTTCTTTCAATTACTTCACCAACAAAATAAAATCCCGATCATTATTTCCCGTCAATATCATTTTGAGGAAGAAGAATTGTTAATGCTTTATAGTTCTACAGACATCGGAAGTTTATTGATTGACGGTTTTGGCGATGGAATGGTTATTAAAAATAAATCGGTAAGGAAAGAGCGAATCAACCAAATATGTTTTGGCATTTTGCAAGCAGCACGAACACGCATTACAAAAACAGAATACATAAGCTGTCCGAGTTGTGGGCGAACACTTTTCGACTTACAAGAAACAACTGCATTAATTAGAAAAAGAACAGATCATTTAAAGGGAATTAAGATTGCCATTATGGGATGTATTGTAAATGGTCCTGGAGAAATGGCAGATGCCGATTATGGATATGTGGGATCGGGTCCCGGGAAAATTACTTTATACCGAGGTAAAGAAATTGTAAAAAAAGGCATTAATAAAGAAACTGCTGTTGACGAATTGATTGGCTTAATTAAGGACGACAACAATTGGGTAGCCTCAGTTTAACGTTTTTTTTTAAATTAGATGCAACCATTAAACTATATTTAAATCTTATTGATAATAAGGAGGTTTTTGTAAACCTTTTATTTTTAATTATAATTGTAGCTCATTCGAACTAAACCAAATATAAATATACAAATGAAAAAGTTAATTTTTACAGCACTATCAACCTTAGCATTAATGAATGCATTTGCTCAGGTAATTACAAACGATCGATTGGTCGACAAAACTTACCCTAACGAAAAACTAATTAAAGCTTTACCGAGCTATAAAATGTTGAACAACTCGGCTGTGTTTTCTAAAAGCGGACCAGCATTGGGACAATGGTTCTCAAACGAAGACAGACTTATTAATTATGGTACTCCAATTGACAGTTCTTCAAGTAATCCATCAGTAGGAACTTACCGTATTAGTTATCCGTTTATGGCAAACGATTCGTTTGTACGTATCGCTTATTATGACGCACAAAACTCAAAACAAACTTTTTACGGACCTTATTATCATAACATAGGTTACCTTTTTGATGGTCGTTCTCCTAACTACAAACCGTTTCCCGGAACAACTTCAACTTTGAGTAACTTCACACCATATTCAATTGATTCAGTTCAGATCGCTTATGTTTATGAGCGTTTTAATACTAGCCCTGTAGCTGATACACTTTTATTTCAAGTGTTTTATTCTGATTGGTCAACTAATGATACTAATCAAAACACTCCATTTGTTGATGCTTGGTATCCTGCTCCTTCAACTGAAGCTATTTCTACAGTAGATTATAATTATTTAACAAACTTGGGAACTTTAAGAAATGGAACAGCAGGTTTCATGAGAACTATTAAAGTTCCTTTAACAGCTGCAGATACTTTATCAAATGTAAAAACAATTGCAATTTCTCCAATTCAAAATTTGAAACGCAGAACTCGTTTTGCAGTAACTTATAAATTTAATCCTGCAGTACCTTATGCTTATGGTGATACTATTAATGGTGATAGCAATGCAATGATCTTGGTTACAAAACGTAACAGTTCTTTCAGACCTGCTATGATTAGCGATTACTCTGCATACAGCGAAGGTGATAACAGAGTACAACCTTATGTTGACCGTATTCATAATTTAGGATTATTGGTAAGAACAGCAACACGCTATCACCAAGGTAACCCAGCTGACTTTTTCTATAACAGATATTATTCAGCAGGATTTACTACTACAGTTGGAAGTCTTAATTTAAATATTTTCCCTTACATGTCGGTTTATGTTAACAACGTAACAAATTCAGGTATTAATGAAGTGAAAAATGGTAACCTTATCTCAAGTACTATTTACCCAAATCCTTCAAATATCAATGGCGTTGCTTCTGTTGTGATTAACTTAAAATCATCTTCAAAAGTTGCTATCGATATTTATAACTTGATGGGACAACTTGTAAAAACAGTTGCTAACAAAAACTTTGATGGTGGCGAAAACACTATTGATATGAATCTTGCAGGATTAAATGCAGGTGTTTATTTAGTAAATATCAATGTGAATGGAGTTACTCAAACTAAAAAATTAACTATCGTTCAATAATTTATTGTAACAATATTTTTAAAAATCCCGACCATGAGGTTGGGATTTTTTTTTGTCAATTTATTATAATTTATTATGAAAAAGGTTTTAGGATTGAATCCTATATTCGCACCATCAATCACAAAATAAATAGATGAGAAAAATATTTTTTTTAACCATTTCAATATTCACAATTACAAACGTTTTTGGGCAAGCTCCTTTAAAAAACAATCCTATACATACCGACTTAAAATTTAGTGCTCCTCAAAAAAACACGAGTCATCAATTTAACAAAACAATAGTTAGCGACTGGTATCAGCCTAACAAATTTGTGGAAGCCGACACAATGATTGGAAGCACATTGGTTCACTTTATCAATTTTATGCAACATGATTCGTTAGCAAAAAATGTTAATGAAAACGGAAGTATAGATCATAACTCTTGGTTAAGTGTTGGTCGTGTGCTCGACCCTAAAGATATCATGATCAGCTTTACAAGTAATCCTCAGCAAAAAATCAGCAATTATACAAGCTACACACTCGATTCAATTAGATTTACTTATGCCTATGTTAGAAATACCGATTCATTAACAAATGGCAGCAGTGGTAAAATTGCTGTAATAGACACTTTGTTTATTTCCTATTTTAAAGGAAATGCCATTCAAAAATATTCTTTCAATAATACACTTAACAAATACGCATTAGTAAATTGGAAGGGCGACAGCATACGAATGCCCTCAAATTATTTTACAAC
>CAIUEQ010000046.1 GCA_903898215.1 uncultured Bacteroidota bacterium
AACACAATTTTCATTGCTACTGCAATTTTAAGATAGAAAAAAACTTTAAAAAAATCCCCAATTCAAAATTCTGAATTCAAAATTTTACTATGCTCTGTATTCACCAAACTCATTTCTGAAAACATCAGCAATTTCGCCAAGTGTTGCATATTGCTCTACTGCATCAATTATACAAGGCATCACATTGGTTCCATCTTTAGCATCTTGTTTTAATTGAGCAAGAAGTTTGGCAACTTTTTCATTATCACGTTCCGATTTTACTTTGTTGATTTTGTCAATTTGAACAAGTCGAATGGAGTCATCAATTTTAAATGATGGAGGATTGATCTCATCATTTGAAGTAAATTTATTTACACCAACAATTATTTTTTCAGTGCTTTCAATTTGCGTTTGATAAAGGTATGATGATGCTGCAATTTCCTTTTGCATATATCCTTGTTCGATTGCATTTACAGCTCCACCCATTGCATCAATTGTTGAAATATATTTCCAAGCAGCAGCTTCTATTTCATCAGTTAATTGCTCAACAAAATAACTTCCTGCAAGCGGATCAACAGTGTCAACCACACCACTTTCGAAAGCGATTATTTGTTGAGTGCGCAAAGCTATTCTGGCAGCATTTTCTGTTGGCAAATTCAAAGCCTCATCAAAACCATTTGTATGCAATGATTGCGTTCCGCCTAAAACAGCCGCAAGTGCTTGCATGGTTACGCGTGGAATATTATTATCTGATTGTTGAGCTTGCAAAGTTGAACCACCGGTTTGTGTATGGAATCGTAACATTTGCGCTTTTGGATTTGTTGCTCCTAGCTCTTTGCTCATCTTCGCCCACATTCTTCGAGCCGCACGAAACTTTGCTACTTCTTCAAAAAAATTATTATGTGCGTTGAAGAAAAATGATAGTCGCTGACCAAAAACATTGATGTCCAAACCTTTTTCGATGGCAGCTTTTGTATATGCTTTTGCATTCGATAAGGTAAATGCAATTTCTTGTACTGCAGTTGAACCAGCCTCACGAATATGGTATCCTGAAATAGAAATGGTATTCCATTTTGGAACTTCATTTGCACAATATTCAAAAATATCGGTGATGATGCGCATGCTAGGTTTTGGCGGATAAATATATGTACCGCGTGCAGCATACTCTTTTAAAATATCATTCTGAATGGTGCCTGAAATTTTCTTGATGTCAGCACCTTGCTTTCTTGCCAATGCAATATAAAATGCAAGCAAAGTGGATGCAGTAGAATTGATGGTCATGGAAGTAGTAATATCTTCCAATTGAATTCCATCAAATAAAATTTCTATATCTCTTAAAGAATCGATTGCCACACCAACTTTTCCTACTTCACCTTCACTCATTGCATGATCACTGTCGTAACCAATTTGAGTTGGCAAATCGAAAGCAACACTTAAACCTGTTGTTCCATTTGCCAATAAATATTTATAACGTTTGTTGCTTTCTTCTGCTGTAGAAAATCCTGCATACTGGCGCATGGTCCACAAACGACCGCGATACATATCAGGCTGTATGCCACGTGTGAAAGGGAATTCACCGGGTTGTTCGATATTGGTTATAGGTTGATTGGTTATAGGTGAATAAACTTTTTTAATCTCTATTCCTGAATCGGTGGTAACTTTTTTATCTGCCATTATTTTAATCTAAAAGAAAAAATTTACAAATTGAAGTGCCAAATATACTTATTAATTGAAGTGTGAAAAATGACATCAGTTTACTGATTTTCTCAAACCGTTAAATACAATAATTATGGTGCTCAAAAAAAACAATAATATCACTAGTCCATTTGTTAAGCCTGCCCATTTCCTGATTTCATCTGATTGTATCTGATCTCCAATAATTCTTGCAGCAACAGTTAAGTTCATCATAGTAATTATTACATAATAAAAAGGATGATAAATTTTAATTTTTAGCTTGAACAGCGAAGGAAAAATGATTGGAACATGAGCAAATATCATTGAAAACGCAAAGCCAAGAAAAAACGAATGCAGCAAAGCATCATAATCAAAATGGTTATACGTATCGGCAGTGATGATATAAAATGCTGAAACAATCAACCAAAAATAACCGATAATTATTGTGAGTGCCGAGTAATGTGGCTGACCTTTTTGTTTTAAATTTTTAAATGCGATATCAAATTTTAACAACCACAATGAAACGCAAATTATTCCTATCCCGAAAATATAATTACCATAAAAATGATAAGGACCTACACCAATTAAAACCAAGGAAAGAGCAATCCATAATAAATTTTTCTGAGCAGCTGAAACCGCGAGAAACCTTGTTAATTCCAACCTTTCACCAACAATGATGAACAATATAAAACTCATCCATAAAACTGCTGATGCCTGAAACAAACCAGTTAACAGTAAGAAAATATTTCCTGCAAACAGGCAAAAGAAACCAACAATGAAAAGCCAATATAATTTTTGTTTAGCTACTCTTTTCATTTCAAATGCAACACCGCACATTGCTGCCGAAGCAAGAGTTGTTAATGATAATGCAAGATGAACATTGCCAAAATATAAAAACAAAATACTGATACCGTTTACAAAAGGAATCAGTAAATAATATCTCGATGGCATTGCCAAACATTTTTCGAGCATGAGCAATGTTCCGAAAAAAACAGAAGCCATTAAAGTACCGTGTTGTGAAACAACATTTGAAAGATCGATATTCCAACCAATGCGCTGCCAACCGCTAAATATTCCTGTAATTAATGAAAGAAATGCAAAGAAAAATATTGGTAGGTGAATGTTTTTTTGAATCATTATTGGAAATGTTTTTATTTATCATTTATTCTTTTTTAAACCATCATTCCGAACTCGTTTCGAAATCTAAAATATTAGCTATTGAAATAAGTTCAACATGACGATTGCACTTTATAAAAGCGCATCAATTGCTGCATTGAATTCTCTGACACTTCTCATGTCATCTTTTTTTCGTGCTTGCTCAAGTCCCATTTCATAATTTGAAACTGCCGAAGACTCATCATTCAAAATTTCAAAAATCTTCCCCAATTGATAATATGCAGCTACATGATTTTTGTCAACTTTTAGCACTTCTTCAAAACAATATTTAGCTTTTTCAATATCATTCAAACCCAGATATTCCATGGCCAAAGCGTATTTCAAAAACAAATCGTCAGGTTGTTCTTTTATAAATTCAAGTAATTTTTGAAGTCGTGTATTTGCCATTGTTGAAATAGAAAATTTGAATACTTTTGCCGTCTATTTTAGAATCGCGAAAATATGAAGATTTTAGTTTGTATCAGCAATGTTCCTGACACCACAACAAAAATAACTTTTACCGACAATAACACTAAATTCAATACTGCCGGTGTTCAATTTATTATTAACCCGTATGATGAACTTGCATTAGCACGTGCGTTGGAGCTCACCGAAAAACAAGGAGGAACTGTTACTGTTGTTAACGTTGGACTTGCCGACTCTGACCCAAGTATACGTAAGGCTTTGGCTATTGGAGCAACTGATGCTATAAGAATAAATGCAGAACCAATTGATGCTTATTTTGTTGCTGAGCAAATTGCTTCTTATGCAAAAAATGAAAACTTTGATTTGATATTAACCGGTCGCGAATCTATTGATTACAATAGCGGGCAGGTTTGCGGACTACTTGCAGAAATGCTTGGCATACCTTCTGTAAACGCAATTAACTCTTTAGAAATTGAAAACGGAATTGCCACAATGATGAGAGATATTGATGGTGGAAGAGAAAAACTTTCAGCAAAACTTCCTCTTGTTGCCAGCGCTTTGCAGGAACTTGCGGAAGCAAGAATTCCAAATATGAGAGGAATTATGTCGGCCAGAACAAAGCCTTTAACAATTGTTGAAGCAGCGGGTATTGAAAAAAATTCAGCTACAATCGGATTTGAATTGCCGGCAGCAAAAGGTTCATGTAAAATGATTGCTCCTGAAAATGCAGAACAATTAATTGAGTTGTTGCATAACGAAGCGAAAGTAATTTAAGAAGCTTCTGGCTATTAGCTTTTAGCTGTTAGCAAAAAAAGCATAAACAAAATTGCCAGAGGCTAGCAACTAAAGGCCAAAAATTAAAATTATAAACGCCAGAGGCTAATAGCTAATGGCTAAAAGCAAAAAATATGAGTATACTAGTATTTGCAGAAAACACTGACGGAAATTTCAAAAAATCAACATTGGAAGCTGTTGCTTATGCTGCCGAAGTTGCAAAAAATACCTCAACAACTTGTGTAGCTGTTTCAATTGGAAATGTTGATGACACTAAAGCTGAAGAGCTGTCAAAATATGGTGCCGATAAAATTGTGAATGTTAAGAATGATAAACTCGCAACTTTTATTGCCGAGCCTTTTGCAAAAATATTAGCAAACATATCTTCACAGGAAAATGCAAGTATCATTGTTGTTTCAAATACTTATTCAGGAAAATCAATTGCACCAAAAGTTGCTGCAAAATTAAAAGCAGGAATTGTGAGCGGAGTAATTTCTTATCCTGATACAACAAACGGTTTTAAAGTTCGCAGAACAGTTTTTTCCGGAAAAGCTTTTGCCGATGTTGATATTACCACTCCTATAAAAGTATTGGCAATCACTCCAAATACTTTTACCACTCTTGAAAATAATAAAACAGTAAATTTAGTTTCCACTGATTCGGGATTGAACGATGCAGATTTTAACACTACATCAATAGAAGTTACTCGCGTTACCGGAAAAATTGTATTAACAGAAGCGGAAGTGGTTATAAGTGGCGGACGAGGATTGAAAGGTCCTGAAAACTGGCATTTGGTTGAACATTTAGCAGAAGCTTTAAATGCTGCAACGGCATGTTCGAAACCTGTAAGTGATATGGACTGGAGATCACATTCGGAACATGTTGGACAAACAGGAATTACCATTAAACCGAATTTGTATTTTGCTATCGGAATTTCAGGAGCTATTCAACACCTTGCAGGAGTGAGCTCAAGCAAAGTAATTGTTGTTATCAATAAAGATCCTGAAGCACCATTTTTTAAAGCTGCTGATTATGGAATTGTGGGTGACGCTTTTGAAGTAATGCCAAAAATTATTGAAGCTGCAAAAAAACTAAAAGCACAACATGCGTAAATGTTTGTTGTTTGAAGTTGAAAATATTGAGGTTAAACCCTAAACTATTTTTTCACTTTGATCAAAAACTTATCTGTTTGAATCTTAAAATCATCAGGATTTGAAAAATTAAGGTCGATGATTTGCCAACTTTTTGTTGGAGATATAAAATCATAAATACCTTTTGCAAGCGTTACTTTTATTGGCATCTCAAATCCGCTGATGGTATTACTCCATCTATAATGCAGCTCTAATTTATTTCCAATATCAACTATTTTATATTCGAGTTCAGGGATGTCTGAATAAGTAAGATATTGACTAAAAAATTTATCGAGATTTAGTTTACTCCTTTCACTAAAAAAGCTAACGATCTGTGCCGTGGTAATATTTTTTTTATTGAAAGTTGTATTCAGATCTTTTAACATCATAAACCAAATGGAGTCGTTATCGATAACATGTCTAAGTGTTTGCAATATCCAGGCACCTTTGTAATAAATATCATTGTCTTTTCGGCCATGATAATACACATCAAACGGGCCAATCATCGGAGTATTATTTTGGATATTTCGTTTCTGCTCAAGTAAATATTTCAACGAAGTTTGATAACCAAACTGACATTCTAAAAACAACGTTTCTGAATAGGTAGTGAACGATTCGTGAATCCACATTTCGGCAGGATCGGTACAACTTAAACTATTTCCAAACCACTCATGTCCGCTCTCGTGAACGATAATAAAATCAAAGCCCCAGCGATTATCTTTATATCCGTTTCCATAAGAGATGCAACTCTGATGTTCCATTCCCCAATAAGGAGTTTCAACCAATTTATAGCCATCATTCCAAAATGGATAAGCGCCAAATCTAAGTTCAAAACAATCGAGCATTCGCATTACTTCACTTGAAAGAAATTGTTTTGCCTTAGCTTCATTTTCTTTTAACACATAATAATCCAATGGAAGATATTTTTGCATCTCATTTACCTTCGATTCGTATACATCATGTACGTGCGCATAGTTGGCAACATTGATAGTTATATTGTAATTATTTATCGGATTATGAACTTCCCAATTGTATTCTTTAAAACCGGCCTCAACAAATTTTTCAGAAACCAATTTCCCGTTTGATACCCCAACTAAATTTTCGGGAACGATGAGATGCATTTTCATGCTATCAGCTTCATCACTCAAATGATCCTTGCATGGAAGCCAGCAACTTGCACCCAAACCTTCGCATGCCAAGCCAACCCAATCATTTCCGCTGCTGTCTTTACTCCAAATAAAACCACCATCCCAAGGAGCATTTTTTGCAATAGGAGGATTTCCCCTAAAATATACTGTGAGATTTTTCCATTCATTCTTCCTGACTTTCTTACCAAGATTTACATAAACTGTATTGCTATCACGTTTATACGAGATCATTTTGTTTTCAAAAACAATGCTGTCAATTTTCATTTGAAGAAAAAAATCCAATTGAAGTTTTTGAAAATCATTAACCACCTTAAAGGTGATCACATTTTTACCAGAAATAAATTGTTGTTGAGGTTCTACTTTTACTGAAATATCATATTGCTTCACATCAAAGCAAGTTCTAAGGGATGTAAGCTTTCCGTGCAAATATTCTTGCTTACCAAATGCCTGTTTTTGTTGGGCAAATAGTGAAAGTGAAGTAATTGAGAATGTTAGAAATAATAATCTTTTCAATTTATTAAAAATAGTTCGCCAAATTTAAAATCAAAATCATAAACTTGCACCATTATAAAATTTCAATTTTCACCTCATCAAACTTAATTTATGTCGAACGGAATATTAAAAGGCAAAAAGGGGATCATTTTTGGCGCACTTAACGAAAACTCAATCGCTTGGAAAGTTGCACTGAAAGCACATGCAGAAGGTGCCGAGTTTGTATTGACTAATGCTCCTGTTGCGATGAGAATGGGTGAAATAAATGAGTTGGCAAAAATATGTGGCAATGCTCAAATTATTCCATGTGATGTGAGCAAAGATGAAGACATGAAGAACCTGATTGGAAAATCGTTGGAAATTTTGGGTGGTAAATTTGATTTTATTTTACATTCTGTTGGCATGAGTATGAATATCCGCAAAAGCCGTGATTATACCGATGTTGATTATAAATGGATGCACGAAACTTTAGATATTTCGGCAATCTCATTTCACCGTTTGATGCAAACTTGCTGGAAGCAGGATGCTTTAAATGAATGGGGTTCGATTATCGCATTAACATATATTGGAGCACAAAGAATTTTCCCTCACTACAGTGAAATGGGTGATGCTAAATCTTTATTAGAAAGTTTCGCAAGAGGTTTCGGTTACCGTTACGGAAAAGAAAAGAAAGTGAGAGTGAATACCATTTCTCAATCGCCTACAAAAACCACTGCAGGTTCCGGTGTAGGTGCTTTCGAAGATTTCTTTGCATATGCTTCTGCTCTTTCTCCTTTAGGAAATGCTGATGCTGATAACTGTGCTGATTACTGTATCGCGATGTTTAGTGACTATACCAGAATGGTAACCATGCAAAATTTATTTCATGATGGAGGTTTTAGTCAAACCGGATTTAGCCATGACATTTTTAAGGTGATGGATGAAAAAGTTGGAGAATAAGTCCAATTTAAAAACATCCTATCCACACTGTTAATAAGTTTATTATCTGTAAAAATTTGAGAGAAATATCTTAGCGCCCGCTATTTTGGCGTAATTCTGATATTATAAAATTCATGAAGAAAATTATTTTAAGCCTAATTGTTTCGTTTGTATTTATTGGTGCTAAAGCCCAGCTCAATGAACATTCAGAGAACGAGTTACACGAAAGTTTCCAACAGGATAAGGAATTAAAAGCCGCTGTTTTAAAGTTTGACCTTAGCTTATTTATTAACGACAAAACAAATTTTATTGTTGATACCATTGAGAAAATTGTGAATGCAAAAGATCTTAATCGTTTGATGAAAGAATATATTCCTCTTCCTAAAAACTCTCAAATCCGTAAAGCATCCGAAAGCAATAATGGGTATACTCAAACTTATGGTGTATACAAAGGCGATGACGCGTTGACCTACGTGAGGTTTACTTTTAGCCAGGAGACCGGTATTTTACAGGAAGTTGCTGTTGAAAAAAATTAACTGATATACGTTAAAACGTATCCTTCTGTCTCCTCAACTTTTATGGTAAACTTTTGTTTCAAATTATCTTTTGAAATCTGTCCTACCAATTCAAATTTCGACTCAAATTTAAAGGCATCAATTTTTAGATGAAGTTTAAAATCAAGTTCCTTCTTACCATAAAATTTGTATAAAGTTTCCTTTGCCGACCAAATTGTTACCAGCATGTTTGAAGCATCATCAGATTGAAGATAATCCATTTCATCTTCCCTCATGAACTTATGTTTTACACGTTGAATCCTTTCATCAATCTTTTCCATATCGATGGCAACGTTTTTTGTTTTACTAACTAAAATCGCAGCAAATTGAAATGAATGCGTAATGGAAATATGGTAATCCATTCCCTCAATTTTTAGAAATGGTTTATTAAATTCATCTTTAAAAAGTGCTGTTTTTTTATCGGGAAATAAATAATTGATCAATGCCCGGCTTGCTAGCCAATGCTTATTTTCTTTCCTGGATTCGAGTTCATAAAAATGCTCACTGATAAGTTCTCGCAATTCATTACTGTGTTCGGTGATTTTCCATATCGCCAAAACTGTATCTTCGCTTACTTGTTTATGTAAAAATAAAGGCATGATTAAAATTAATATCACAAAAGTAGCAAATTTCAGCGGTCACCGTGCAGCAGTTTATACCTTACAAAAATCTATTCATACAAATTGTTTGTACAGTTCGGGTGCCGATGGTTTAATTGTAGAATGGGATACCGAAAAAAAAGATGATGGTAAATTGATTGCAACTATTGGTAAACCTGTTTATTCATTGCAGCTTGACGAAGCTTCATTACAATTAATTTGTGGTACATCAACAGGAAATTTACAGGTGATTGATTTGAAAGAAAATAAAGAAGTGAGAAATATTGAAGCTCATCAATTAGGGATTTTTGATATGAAATTTACTTCTGAAAATCTCATTACTTGTGGTGGTGATGGTACTGTAAACATTTTCGACAGGACCAATTTTTCTCTCCTAAAAAAAATAAATCGTTCAGAAAAAAGTGCAAGAGTAATTGCTGTTAATCCTACCAAAAAAGAAATTGCCGTGGGCTACAGTGATTTTATTATTCGCTTATACGATACTGAAAATTTTGAACTTACTCATACGCTCGAGGCACATACAAATTCTGTTTTTGCCTTATGTTTTTCACCTGATGGTAAATATCTTATTTCGGGTGGAAGAGATGCCATGCTTAATGTTTGGGACATCAAAAATAACTATCAACTCATTTTAGAAATCCCTGCTCATACCTTACAAATAAAATGTATCGCCTACAATCCAAGTGGAAATTTATTTGCTACATCAAGTATGGATAAAACTATAAAAATTTGGGATGCCGATAATTTTGAATTGATAAAAGTAATTGATAAAGCACGAAATGAAAGCCATACAAATTGCATCAATAAAATATTATGGCTTAACGATGATGAGTTTTTGAGTTGCAGTGACGACCGACAAGTGATGCTTTGGGATGTCGATATTCAATAATCCTATTATCATTTCATCTTCAATAAG
>CAIUEQ010000047.1 GCA_903898215.1 uncultured Bacteroidota bacterium
ACTTTTGGTGATATGCGAAACAGTATCAGCTCAAAATGATAAGATATCATATGGATTTAATGCTGCTATTAATTATCCAACAATTGGAGCCCGATATGAGAAATACATTGGAGAAGGGAATCCCACTTTTTCACTCTTTGCTTCTTATAAACCTAATTCTGGTTTAAACATAGGACATCCTACTAAAAATAAAAACTATACGATACTCTCTGATGAGTTTGTTAGACGCTTAACTTTTGTATTACAGCCATCATACATAGCGAATAGTTTTAGACAACAGGATAACGAGAAGAAATACAACACAACATATATAGAGTTAGGTGGATTAGTTTACTTTCAACCTTTTACATATATCAATGAAATTACTTTCTTTACAGGTTTATGTCCTTCATATTTAGCGTCCTTCACCACAGATGCATTACAAAGCGGTTATTATTCTACAGTGCATTATGATGCCAATTTAAATTCAAATGGACGTATTGATTTTGTTGTTCCTTTCGGGATTTCTGTTGAAATGTCTCAAGCTGTGAGTCTTGAGTTAGTTTACAAACATTCATTTACAAATAATAATACCGATCAAATCATCCAAGGTCGTACTTCTTCTCTCGAACTAGGACTAAAAGTTAATGCAATTGGTTTGGCAAATCAGTTTAATAAAAAGGATGAAATGCTACGCGAGCAAATAAAAAAATTAAGTCGGGGCTCTTTATTGGTGATGCTTCCAACTCAAAATCCTTCGGAAGTAAAAAAACTAAAATCAGAAAACAATCAGTTAGAAATTGATATTATAAACAAAGAATTAATTGACAGAAACAAAAAAGTGATGAAAGAATTTAGGGCATATTTTAATTTTTGTCCGGTTTATTTTTTTATGGATACAGATGCCTATAAGGTAATTAACAAAAAATTAGATGGTGTTTTTGTTAACGGTAATCTAGAAAGAGATCCGATGATAAAAACAGACAGCAGCAACTTTTTTGTTGCAAGTTTTTGTGAAGATATTTCAGAATACACATCAAAGCACCTTTATGGATTATTTGTGTATGATGATAAAATCAACCAATTATCAAAACCTTATAATGTTCCAATTAATTTGATTGGTCCGAATCTAGATGGAGATCCAATAAATTTTCTTAAAAAGATACGATACGAGTATAGCAATATTTCATTTGAGAGGATTATTACAAAATTTAACAATAGGCTCATTCGCTATAAAGATTAGTGTCTTTTTGTTACCTAAAAACTCCTTTTTTCTGAAAATAGCTTATCGAGAGGCAATAATTGGTCATGTTTTTTTATCTTGATAGGTTTCAATTTTCTTTCGAAAATAAACAGATAAGGCTTGATGGTTATTTAACGTAAGTATAATATTTACAGTGGATAATCAATATTATTCAAACTTGTTTCACCAAACTTTTTCACCAGATTTTGCAAGTGTTTTTTTGTGCTGGATGAAATTAGTTTATTTAATTAGTGTATTCGATTTGCATAATAATTTAACTGACTTATATTTGCAGCCCATAAAAAAAATACCGGGGTATTATATCGGTAAAGACTGATGGTTTGTTTTGCTTAACAATAAACCCGCTCAGCAGTTAAATAATTAATTATTTTTCTCTGCGCTTGCTAAGCTAAAATTTTCCTCTACATTTGCTGCCCCTAAAAAATTGATGGGTGTTTAAAGTTATTATATGCCAACTATACAACAACTTGTTAGAAAAGGACGTACAGATAAAGCAAGCAAGAGTAAGTCTCCTGCCCTTGATTCTTGCCCTCAACGCAGAGGGGTGTGTACCCGTGTTTACACAACCACTCCTAAAAAACCAAACTCGGCCATGCGTAAAGTGGCACGTGTTAGATTAACAAATGGAAATGAAGTAAATGCTTACATTCCAGGAGAAGGTCACAATTTACAAGAGCATTCAATTGTTTTGATTCGCGGAGGAAGAGTAAAAGATTTACCCGGAGTTCGCTATCACATCGTTAGAGGTGCGTTAGATACTTCAGGTGTTGAAGGTCGTAACCAACGTAGATCAAAATATGGTACCAAGAAACCTAAAGCAGGTGCAGTAGCAGCTGCAGCAGGAGCAAAAGGTAAAAAGAAATAATTTTTGAGCAATGAGAAAATCGAAACCAAAAAAGAGAATATTAGTTCCGGATCCAAAATTTAACGACACATTGGTAACAAGGTTCGTTAACAATATGATGTGGAGCGGCAAAAAAAGTATTGCATTCGGTATTTTTTATGATGCATTAGATAAAGTTGAAGCAAAAGCACAGGAACGTGGAATTGATGTTTGGAAAAAAGCTCTTAACAATATCATGCCATCTGTAGAAGTAAAAGCAAGACGTGTTGGTGGTTCAACTTTTCAAATTCCAATTGAAGTTCCAGCTGATAGAAAAATAGCAGTTGGTATGAAATGGATGATTGATTATTCACGTAAAAGATCAGAAAAAACAATGTCTGATAAACTTGCAGGTGAAATTATTTCAGCTTCAAAAAATGAAGGTGCCGCTGTTAAAAAACGCGAAGACACACATAAGATGGCTGAAGCAAACAAAGCATTCTCCCATTTCAAATTAAGTTAAATAAAAACGAGGAACGAACAAATAAATGTCACGCGACTTAAAATATACAAGAAATATAGGAATTGCAGCTCATATTGATGCGGGTAAAACCACTACAACTGAGCGTATATTATATTACTCTGGAGTTAATCATAAAATTGGTGAAGTGCATGATGGTGCAGCAACAATGGATTGGATGGTTCAAGAGCAAGAAAGAGGTATAACAATTACTTCTGCTGCTACAACTGTATTTTGGAATTACAGAAACAATAATTACCACATTAATATTATTGACACACCAGGACACGTTGATTTTACCGTTGAGGTAAATCGCTCATTGCGTGTATTGGATGGTTTAGTGTTCTTGTTTAGTGCTGTTGACGGTGTTGAGCCTCAATCTGAAACTAACTGGCGCTTGGCTAATAACTACAATGTTGCAAGAATAGGTTTCGTAAATAAAATGGATCGCTCTGGTGCCGACTTCCTTATGGTTGTTAAGCAAGTGCGTGATATGTTAGGTAGCAATGCAATTCCACTTCAATTGCCTTTAGGTGCTGAAGATAATTTTACCGGAGTTATTGATTTGATCAATTTCCGTGGAATGGTTTGGAATGAGGAAGATAAAGGAATGACTTATAAAGTAATTCCAATTCCTGAAGACATGGTTGCTGAAGCTCTTGAATGGAGAGAAAAACTTCTTGAAGCAGTTTCTGAATACGATGATAAAATAATGCAAAAGTTTTTTGATGATCCTGCATCAATAACAGAACGCGAAATTCTTGATGCTTTAAGAAAAGCAACAATTGATATGAAGATCGTGCCTATGTTATGTGGTTCTTCATTTAAAAATAAAGGTGTTCAAACAATGCTTGACATGGTAATGGAGATATTACCTAGTCCTTTAGATAAAGAGCACGTTACAGGTATTAACCCCGATACTGAAGAAGAAGTTACACGTAAGCCTGATTACAATGAGCCTTTTGCAGCACTTGCATTTAAAATTGCTACTGATCCGTTTGTAGGTCGTTTAGCTTTTATGCGTGCATATTCTGGTAAACTCGAAGCAGGTTCTTATGTATTAAACACACGCAGTGGCAACAAGGAACGTATTTCACGTATCTTTCAAATGCATGCAAACAAACAAAATCCAATTGATAGTTTAGGTGCTGGTGATATTGGTGCAGCAGTAGGTTTTAAAGATATTAAAACTGGTGATACTCTTTGTGCAGAGAAATTTCCAATTGTATTAGAAGCAATGGATTTCCCTGAACCGGTTATCGGATTGGCTGTTGAACCAAAAACTCAAGCAGACTCGGATAGATTAGGTATGTCTCTTGCTAAATTAGCTGAAGAAGATCCTACTTTCCGTGTAAAAACTGACGAAGAAACAGGTCAAACTGTTATTTCAGGAATGGGTGAACTTCACTTGGAAATTATTATCGATAGATTAAAACGCGAATTTAAAGTTGAATGTAACCAGGGTGCTCCTCAGGTTGCTTATAAAGAAACTATTAAAAATTCTATAAACCATAGAGAGCTTTACAAAAAGCAATCAGGTGGTAGAGGAAAATTTGCTGATATGACTTTTGAACTTTCACCGGTAGATGAAGGAAAAGAAGGACTTCAGTTTATCAACGAAATTGTTGGAGGATCTATTCCTAGAGAATTTATTCCATCAATTGAAAAAGGATTTAAACAAGCAATGGCCAATGGGGTATTAGCAGGTTATCCAGTTGACAGTTTGAAAGTTAGAGTATACGATGGTTCATACCATGCGGTCGATTCTGATGCAATGTCATTTGAAATAGCAGCTAAAGTAGCATTTAGAGAAGCTTGTCGTAAAGCAAATCCAGTGTTGTTAGAGCCTATTATGAAAATTGAAATCCTTACTCCAGAAGAATATATGGGAGATGTGATTGGAGATTTGAATAAGCGCAGAGGTCAACTTGATGGAATGGATAGTCGTGCAGGGGCTCAGGTTATCAAAGCAAGAGTACCATTATCTGAAATGTTTGGTTACGTAACTCAATTACGTACTTTATCTTCAGGTCGTGCATCAAGTACAATGGAATTTGATCATTATGCAGAAACACCTCGTAATGTGTCGGAAGAAGTATTAGCAAAAGTAAACGGTAAAGCATCAAAAGCTTAATAAAATGGTTAATCAAAAAATCAGAATTAAATTAAAATCGTTCGATTACAATTTGGTTGATAAATCAGCCGAAAAGATAGTTAGAACAGTAAAATCAACGGGTGCAGTTGTTAGTGGACCGATTCCACTTCCTACTCACAAACGTATTTACACAGTTTTACGTTCACCACATGTGAACAAAAAGGCAAGAGAGCAATTTCAATTATGTTCTTATAAAAGAATACTCGATATCTACAGTTCAACCGCAAAAACTGTTGATGCATTGATGAAATTAGAGTTGCCAAGCGGAGTTGATGTAGAAATTAAAGTTTGATAAAAGGAATATGTCAGGACTTATAGGTAAAAAAATTGGAATGACCAGCATTTTCGGTAAAGACGGTAAGCAACTAGCTTGCACGGTTATCGAAGCGGGACCATGTGTTGTAACACAGGTTAAGACCACTGAAAAGGACGGGTACAAAGCTGTTCAGATATCTTATGGCGAAAGAAAAGAGAAAAATTCTCCTTCTGCGTTGAAAGGTATTTATAAGAAAGCTAATACTACTCCAAAATCTAAAATGGTTGAGTTTAAAGGTTTCGATCAAGAACTTGCTATTGGACAATCACTCACTGTAGATTTATTTGCTGAAGGCGAATATGTTGATGTGGTTGGTACGTCTAAAGGAAAAGGTTTTCAAGGTGTTGTAAAACGTCATGGTTTTAGTGGTGTAGGAATGCAAACTCACGGACAGCATAATCGTTTGAGAGCTCCTGGTTCATTAGGAGCATCTTCGGATCCTTCTCGTGTTATGAAAGGCATGCGTATGGCTGGTAGAATGGGTGGTGTTAGAGTTAAAAAGACTAACCTCGAAATTTTAAAAGTTTTGAAAGACCAGAATTTGATTGTTGTTAGAGGCAGCGTTCCCGGTCATAAAGGTTCATTCGTTTATATTGAGAAATAATCATGGAATTAGCAGTAGTAAATACAAGCGGATCAGCAACAGGTAAAAAAGTGATTTTGAACGATTCCATTTATGGAATTGAACCAAATGATCATGCAATATACCTTGATGTGAAGCAATTTCTGGCCAACCAACGTCAGGGAACACATAGTTCACTTGAAAAAAGCACAATCAGTGGATCAACAAAGAAACTTCATCGCCAAAAAGGTACAGGTGGTTCTCGTAAAGGAAGCATCAAGTCAGGTACTTTTGTTGGAGGAGCTAGAATCTTTGGACCACATCCACGTGATTACAGTTTTAAGTTGAACAAAAAGTTGAAACAATTAGCGCGTAAATCTGCTCTTGCTTACAAAGCAATTGATAACAGTATTATCGTGTTAGAAAATTTCAATATTGATGAACCGAAAACAAAGAATTATTTAAACATATTAAATAATTTGAAATTTAACGATGAAAAAACGTTATTGGTAATCGGTGAATACAATGACAATATTTATAAATCAAGTAGAAACCTTACTAAAGCAAAAGTAATGGCTGCAAAAGATATCAATACTTATGCGATATTAAATGCATCAAAGCTAATTCTTACTGAAGGATCTATTGAGAAAATCGAGGAAATTTTAAATTCTGAAAAATGAGCGTTTTAAAGAAACCTTTAATAACTGAAAAATCAACTACTGTTGGTGAAAAGCTTGGAAAAGTTGGATTCTTAGTAGACAAAGATTCAACTAAACCCGAAATTAAAAAGGCAGTTGAAGATATGTATAAAGTAAACGTGATTGATATCAGCACAATGATTTATGCGGGTAAAGCAAAATCACGTATGACAAAAAAAGGGTCTTTCTCAGGGAGAAAACCTAGTTTCAAAAAAGCATTTGTTACATTAAAAGAAGGCCAAAAAATCGACTTCTTCCAAAACGTATAACGAGAAATGGGAATAAGAAAATTTAAACCAACCACACCAGGTACCCGATTTAAGCGTGCCAACACTTTTGAGGAGATTACAAAATCTACTCCTGAGAAATCATTATTGGTGCCGGTAAATCGTTCTGGTGGTCGTAATGACACTGGTAAAATGACCATGAGATATATTGGTGGTGGTCATAAGAAAATGTATCGTTTAATTGATTTTAAACGCGACAAACATTCAATTCCAGCTATTGTTCACTCAATAGAATACGATCCGAATAGAACAGCACGTATAGCTTTGCTCCATTATAAAGATGGTGAAAAAAGATATATTATTGCTCCTGCAGGATTACAAGCTGGTCAAGCAATTATGTCTGGACCAGGTGCAGCTCCAGAAATTGGAAATGCATTACCAATTATTGAAATACCTCTTGGTACAGTTATTCATAATATTGAACTTCACCCTGGACAAGGTGGTAAATTAGTTAGAAGTGCTGGTTCATTTGCACAACTACTTAACCGTGATGGAAAGTATGCTACAATCAAGTTAGCGTCAGGTGAAACTAGAATGATCTTATCATCAGGACTTGCAACTATCGGTTCAGTTTCAAATCCTGATCATAATCTTGAAAGAAAAGGAAAAGCAGGTGCAAACAGATGGAGAGGTCGCAGACCACGTACTCGTCCGGTTGCAATGAATCCTGTTGATCACCCAATGGGTGGAGGTGAAGGTAGAGCTTCCGGAGGGCATCCAAGATCTCGTAAAGGTCTTATTGCTAAAGGTTACAAAACGCGTACACCTAAAAAATATTCAAATAAGTTTATCATAGAAAGACGTAAGAAGTAATAATATATGGCTCGTTCACTTAAAAAAGGTCCTTTCGTAGACATTAAACTTGACAAAAAAGTTGGTGTTATGAATGAATCAAAAAAGAAATCGGTAATTAAAACATGGTCACGTAGATCAATGATAACTCCTGATTTTGTTGGTCACACTTTTGGTGTGCATAACGGAAATAAATTTATCCCTGTGTATGTTACAGAAAACATGGTTGGACATAAGTTAGGAGAATTTTCGCCAACTCGTACATTTAGAACTCACCCTACTAAAAAAGATGCATAATGGAAGCAGTAGCAAAACTAAATAATTGCCCTACATCACCACGTAAAATGCGTTTGGTTGTTGACTTAGTAAGAGGGAAAAAAGTTGAAGAAGCATTAAATATTTTACGCTTTAACAGACAAAAAGAAAGTTCGCCACGTGTTGAAAAACTTATCCTTTCGGCAATTGCCAATTGGGGACAGAAAAATGAAGGCGCTCGTATCGAAGAAAGCGAATTATATATTAAAACCATATTTGTTGGAGGCGGACCAATGTTAAAAAGAATATTACCGGCACCACAAGGAAGAGCTCACAGAGTTAGAAAACGTTCTAACCATGTTACTCTAATTGTTGACAGTAAGGTTGCTGCCAAAATAGCTGAAACTGAAAATTCTATTACCGAATAAAAATAAAAAAATGGGACAAAAAGTTAACCCTATTGCATTACGATTAGGTATTATCAGAGGATGGGAATCTAACTGGTATGGTGGAAAAAACTTTTCTGAAAAACTTATCGAAGATGAGAAAATAAGAAAATACTTAAATGCACGTATTACCAAAGGAGGTATTTCGAAGATCATCATCGAAAGAACTATAAAACGTATTATTATTACTGTTCACACATCACGACCAGGTATAGTAATCGGTAAAGCAGGATCTGAAGTTGATAAGATAAAAGAAGAAATTAAAAAGCTTACTAAAAAGGATGTTCAAATTAATATTTTTGAAATTAAACGTCCTGAATTAGATGCTCAACTTGTAGGTCAAAATATTGCTGG
>CAIUEQ010000048.1 GCA_903898215.1 uncultured Bacteroidota bacterium
CAATAATGGCACTTGGTGTTTTTTTTGGTACCATTTGTTCATTACTTACCTTTTCCGAGAAACAATCAGCAGGAGGTCCTATTTTTCTAATTTTTCTAATCTTAAGTTTAGTTATCTGTTATTTCGGATATAACTTTAAAAATTACCAATTAAAAAAAATTACCAAACCAGAACTTACTTGGTATTTCAGATTAATGTTAGCAGGTGGCGAACGCAAATTTCTATTTAATAAGAATAAAGAAACCTCAATAAGAATCGCTGACTTTATAAACAAAGTTGAAGCCACTTTGACCTCTTATAAGTAATCAAATGGCAAATTTCTTTGATATATTTAAAACAACTTTTCAAGTAAGAAGTTCTGTTGTTATTCAAGATCTCTTCCTAAATATTTTTTCAAACTTCTTAGAAGAAAAGTCAAAAGAGGAAGAGATAAAAAATATTCAAGAAAATATACCAGAAATTATTAATCAACTGGACAGGGTTACGCCATTTAGTTTAATTCGTAAGAAACCTATGTACAAAAGAAGAAGTCGAAATAAAGGTAGTTCTTAAAGGCTAATTAAAACCTCAACAACTCGTCCAACTCTTTTTTAAATCTTTCTTTAGGTAAAAAGTTTTGTTCAAGTTCTGAATTAAATGGAACCGGTGAATCCAAACTTCCACTGCGCATCACAGGTGCATCTAGATTTTTAAAACAATGTTGTGCAATATGTGCTGCTATCTCTGCTCCAATGCCACCCGTTAAAGTATCTTCATGTAAAATAAAAGCTTTGCCGGTTTTCTTCACGCTTGCTTCTACAGCCGTTTTATCCCAAGGTAATAAAGTTCTGAGGTCAATAATATCCGCATCAATTCCGGCTTCCTTAACATGCTTGCTTGCCCAATGCACTCCGGCACCGTATGTAATAATGCTCACTTCATTTCCATCACGTACTTTGCGTGCTTTGCCAATTTCCAATTCATAATAATCATCAAAAACTTCTTCTTCCAAATCAACTGCACGGTATAAATTTTTATGTTCAAAAAACAAGATCGGATTTGGATCAGAAAACGAAGCTGCCAACAAACCTTTTGCATCACTTGGTGTTGATGGATAAACAATTTTTAATCCCGGAACATGAAAGAACCACGCTTCATTGCTTTGCGAATGAAATGGTCCTGCACCAACGCCTGCTCCTGTAGGCATGCGCACCACCACATCAGCATTTTGTCCCCAGCGGTAAAAACTTTTTGCCAGATTATTTACAATTTGATTGAAACCACAAGTCACAAAATCGGCAAACTGCATTTCAACCATCGCCTTCATTCCTTTAATTGATAGTCCGTATGAAGCTCCTAAAATTGCACTTTCACAAAGTGGTGTATTGCGCACTCTATCTTTTCCAAACTCATCAACAAATCCTTGAGTAATTTTAAAAACTCCACCATATTCTGCAATATCTTGTCCCATCAAAATTAAGTTGTCGTGCTTTTGCATCGATTGTTTTAATCCATCGGAGATAGCGTCAATTAAGCGTTTGCGTGATTTGCTAAGTGAGGCTGGTTTAACGGTTACGTGCTGAAGACCTTCGTAATTCTCTGAAATTATATTTTCTATTGGAGCAAAAATATCTGCAAGCTCTGTTGCTGTATTTGGTGTAAGTTCAGGTTCATTTAAGCCAATTTCAACAGCGTCATCAATTTCTTTTTTAAATGAAGCGCGATATTCAGCAATCATATCATCTGTGAGAATATTCTCTTCTTTTAAAAATTTTTCATAGTTCAGTATCGGATCTTTTTTGCCCCATTCTTCAAACAATTCTTTCGGAACATATTTCGTTCCCGATGCTTCTTCATGCCCACGCATACGAAATGTGATGCATTCTAAAATGGCTGGTTTCGGATTGTTGCGCATGTTTTCAGAAATAGTATTTACTGCATCATAAACTTCCAGAATATTATTTCCGTCAACTTTAAAAGCATCCATTCCATAACCAATTCCTTTATCAATAAAATTTTTAAAACGATATTGATCACGACTTGGAGTTGATAATCCGTAACCATTATTTTCTATCAAAAATATCACAGGTAAATCCCAAACTGCAGCGGTATTCAATGCTTCATGAAAATCACCTTCACTTGCTCCTCCATCACCGCTAAAAACTACGGTAACTTTTTTTTCGTTTTTTAATTTATTGGCAAGTGCAATTCCATCAGCCACACCAAGCATAGCACCAAGTTGAGAGATCATTCCAACAATATGATGTTCGTTTGTTCCGAAGTGAAATGAACGCTCGCGACCTTTTGAATAGCCATTCATTTTTCCTTGCCATTGAGAAAATAATTTTGTGAAAGGCATTTCGCGTGATGTCCAAACGCCAATATTTCTATGTAAGGGTAAAATGTATTCGTCACTTTCAAGCGCCATGGTTGTACCAACGCTAATTGCTTCCTGCCCAATTCCGGAGAACCATTTGCTCACTTGCCCTTGTCTTAATAGAATCAGCATTTTTTCTTCTATCATACGCGGCTTAAGCATTCCCTTGTATAAATGTAACAGAACTTCGGTAGAGTAATTTTTTTTATCGAATTGCATGGATATCAAATTTCATTTGCAAAGTAAATGTAAAGGGATAGAGGCGCAAAGAAATAAATAATTCCCTGAGCAGTTTTTTAATTCTGAGTCAAACTTTTCTTCATAATTATACGTATAAATTAAAGTTTTTTTTTATTTTCGATATAAAGATTGGTAGATCATTTCTCTATGCAAACAAATAATACTCAATTAACACTCATTCCCTTAAGTCTTACATTAGTAATTATTGTTTTGGTGATTGTTATAGCTGTAATTGTAATAAAAAAGCAATCACGCATCATAGAAAAGCAAATAGAATCTTTTAAAAATATTTTGCGGGCACAGGAGCTGGAGCGTGAAAGAATTGCCCGAGACATGCATGATCAGGTGGGACCGCTCTTATCAAAATTAAAGTTAAGTTTTGATTCGATGGATGCATATCCTAATAAGCAAGATTGGGAAGACTTTAAAGAAAACAGCAAAGAAATTATCAATACCACAATGAGTGATATTAGAACTACCTCTTATGATCTGATGCCAAGAATTCTCTATTCAAAAGAATTACCAAGCGCAATTGAGGATTTTTGTGAGATGATGAGCAGAGGATTATCTATTCAAATTATCTTCACTTCAGAAAATTATCCCACAACGGTTAGTAAACAATCAGAAGTAAATATTTATCGAATACTTCAGGAAATTATCAGTAATGCTTTAAAGTATTCGAAGGCTAAAAATATGTCGGTGTCGATAAATGGGCAACACGATAAACTTATCATTTTTATTAATGATGATGGTGTTGGATTTGATTTTGATAAAATGAAAAATGATGACACGCAAAGTTTTGGATTAAAAAATATTGAAAGCAGGGTTTCTCTTTTAGATGGAAGGATGCAATTTAAAAGCAAATCAAATTATGTTACCTCTTATTTAATCACTTTTAAAAATAGCAAACTGCAATAAATGACAGCCATTTCTAAAACGGAAAATATCAAACGTGTTAATATCATTATTGCTGATGATCATCCGATTTTTCGTGACGGCTTAAAATCGGTAATGAAAAAGATTCCTGAGGTAAGAAAAATTTATGAAGCTGAAAATGGGGTAGAAACGATAACTCTCCTTGAGCAGTTTCCGGTAGATATTGTATTCACTGATATTGAAATGCCTTTGATGGATGGAATTGAGTGTACAAAGATCATTCGATTGCGATACCCTAATGTTAAAATTATTGCCCTTACAATGTTTAACAGTATAAAATATATTTTAGATTTATATGATGAAGGTGTGGATGGATATATTTTAAAAAATACAGACATAGAAGAGCTTTCAAAATCTATTAAAGCTGTTAGCAATTCTGAACAATACTATACAAAAGAGATATCAGACGTTTTATACAGTAGTTTATTAAAACGTGAAATAATATCTAATCAAAAATCGGAGCTTGAAAATATTACATCCAGAGAAATTGAAATCATGAAAATGGTTTGCGAACAACTTACATCTTTAGAAATATCAGCGAAACTTTTTATTTCTCCTAAAACAGTAGAGCGACACAAGGAAAATATTTTTTTAAAAACGGGAACAAAAAATCTTGCCGGACTAGCAGTATTTGCAATTAAGCATGGTTTATATGAGATTATAAAGTAAAAGCCTTAACAACAAGTGTTAAGGCTTTCGTGAGTAGAGTAATAGGATTGTTTCATAGCTTGAAGAGGTAATCCAAATCAAAATCTATTTTGACTTTAAATCCTATTCAAGTTTATAAATCGAAATTTTTATTTCCAAGTTTTAACACAAAAATGGGGGAAAACCCCCATTTTTAATATTGCCGGTTTTTAAACCAGTTTTCCTGAAATTTTTTGTAGTACTCAATAATATCTGATGAATCGAAGTAATCGAATAAACTATTCTTCGATCTGCGTATTTTCTTCTTCTCCTTCTTCAACTTCTGGCTCAATGCCTTCCATTAAGTTTCTGATTTCCTGTAACTCTTCCTTATTGTATTTGTTATGATACTCACCTAATAAGTCAACAAAATATTCAAGGTTTGCTTTACCATCACCATCTTCCAAAAAATTGAAAGTATACTCACCATTCTCTTCAATGTTCTCGTATGCCATGCGAATCATTTTCACATATCCCGGTTCATTTAAAGTTGCCTTAAAATATTCGCGAAGTTCTTTTAGTTGTGATACAACTTTTTCTCCTACACCATCTTTGGCTAATGTTTTTTTAATCGCGTCAATATATCTGTTCATACAATTTGTTTTGTGCTGCGAAAGTACTCAATTTTGGAAATCAAAAAAATATTCAAATGAAAACACTTTTTACAATTGCGTTAATTGTGCTTACAGTTTTTGTAATTTTTAAGAAGTGGTAGAAATAAATAACTTTGTACAGCAAATGGAAAAACCATTAAAACCCATATTTAACAAACGCATTTTTTGGGATGTGAACTTTGAAGCATTGGATTACGATACCAAAGCAAACTTTATTATTGAGCGTGTTTTTGAGCGTGGCGATGTGGATGATATCAGACAATGCCGCAGATATTATGGCGATGAGAAAGTAAAAACAGCTTTGTTAAATACAAAATTTTTACCGTTACATATTTTATATCTTGCCAGCGCTGTAATTGACGAACCTATTGAAGCATTTAGATGTTACAAACTCAGACAATTGAACCCGGAACTTTATCCTTACTAAAATCATTAATGAATGTGCCTTCTTTGAGGCAATCATTTTTGGTTGGAGGAACTGCATTGTCATTAAAATATGGCCATCGTATTTCGATTGATCTTGATTTATTTTATACAGATGAATTGGATAAAGCCAAAATTTTCGAAGAGTTACATGAAATATTTAGAGAGAATTTTGATTACAGAGGGAATCCAAATTCTTTTGGAATATTTTGTCATATCTACAACATAAAAGTTGATATTATTAAATATCCGCATGCATTGATTCGTGAACCAGAAATACACGATGGTATTCGTATTTATCATACTGATGATATTGTTGCAATGAAAATTAATGCCATTTTAGGAAGAGGTAAGAAAAAAGATTTTTGGGACATTGCCGAACTTACTCAACATTACACAATTGAGGAAATGATTGAGTTACATCAGAAAAAATACCCAAGCCAACAATTGCTCATTTCTATACCTACAGTGCTTACTTTTTTTGATGATGCCAACGATAGTGAAGATCCTTTAAGCCTTAAAGGTCAAACATGGGAAAGCGTGCAACAAACCATCAGCAAAGCTGTGAGAGAATACTTGAGTTGAGGACTGAATCAAAATAGGCTAATCATTTTAGTTGAACTCGACTGACAATTTTTATTAAGAGAGCGTTGTCTTGTTGAGCTTGCCTACCTGCCGGCAGGTTTTATCGAAACATTTGGGAAGGCACAACACTGTTCTCGATGAACTCGAACTGACAATTTTTATTAAGAGCGCTTTGTCTTGTTGAGCTTGCCTACCTGCGGTAGGTATTATCGAAACATTTGGGAAGGCACAACACTGTTCTCGATGAAAACGAATTAACAAATGCAAAAGGCTTTAGTCTATATTCAAAAACATATTTTATTTATTGTTTTTTCTAAATCCAATTAATTTTCTTGGCTGTTCTTGTTGCTTGATAAATTGATTTAGGTAATCAAAAACTAGTTTAATTTTATTATCCTGCTTTCCAATTTTCTTTTCCATTTCTTCCAACTTTAATAAAATATCTTTATGTGTTAAAAGCATTTCACGAAGTTTGGTATAGATACGAACAATTTGAATGTTTACTTGAATTGCTCTTGTGCTATTTAAAACACTCGAAAGCATTAGCACACCATGTTCGGTAAAGCAATATGGAGGATACCTCAAACCCATTTTGTCGGATAAATTGGAGGTGCCAAATTGGCTCCTCCAATTTATAAATTCTTCTTCACTCATTTGAAACATAAAATCATCAGGAAAACGATCTACATTTCTTTTAACCTGTCTTTTCAAATGTTTTGTTTCTACTCCATAAAGTTCTGCTAAATCTCTGTCGAGCATCACTTTTTGACTTCTGAATAAATAGATTTTATTAATCAATACTTCATCAGGAAATAGTAATTTATGAGTTGTTTCTTTGGCCATAGTACTCAAAAATAAATTTAATATTTTAAAAAGAGAAGTATGATTTGCAAATCTTATTGTGTGTTTTCATGTTGAGCTTGCCTACCTGCCGGTTTTATCGAAACATTTGGGAAGGCACAGCACTGTTCTCGATGAACTCGAACTGACAATTTTTATTAAGAGCGTTGTCATGTTGAGCTTGCCTACCTGCCTGCCGGTTTTATCGAAACATTTGGGAAGGCACAACACTGTTCTCGAAGAAATCGAACCAATACATCTCATGTCGAACTACAATAAGATATTAATAATTATTTCCCCCACCTTGTTGCCATACGTAGGGTATAGCTCACAAAATCATTGATGCCATTATCATACTCTTTATTTTCTAACGAATTTCCATTTTCATCCAATACTTGTTTGGTAAAATGCGATTCAAAAAATTTTGAAGAAACAAAAGAATTGAGATCCAAATAACTAATTACTTTATTTAAAATAGTGGTGAGGTGTAAGGATGGAATTTTTCCTCCTTTGCCGGTTGATACACCCACCAAAGCGAATATTTTTTCGTCAAACAGATGTTTAAAATTTCTGTCCCCCATACGGTGAAGCATGTTTAAAATTTCGGGAGTGGTGGTATAATTATATTCGGGCGAAATGAGAAAAACAATTTGTGCATTGCTCATTCCATCGACTAATTTTTTTTGAAAATCCGACAAGTTATTCAACGAAATTTCAGCCTGATTAATCAAGGGAATATCGTACTGCTGAAAATCAATCAAGGTAACTATGTGTTCATTTTTTAAAAGGCGCTCTATAGCATAACCAACTCTGATGGTATTATTATTTGCTCTTGCTGATCCTGATATAATGCAGATGTTCATGTTGTGGGTTATTGAGTTACTTTGTTATTGGTTATTGGTGGAGACGTTGTATTGTTGGTTGTAGAGACGTTGCATGCAACGTCTCTACTGAATAAATTTTTTAATATATCGGTAAATATTAAAATCAGTCTTCGTTGTTAATTCTTTCAAATCAATTTCAATTTGTTCGATTGAAATATCTTTTGTGCGCATATTTCGAATCATCATCATCGCTTTTTCGGCAAGCAAATGAATTTTTTTATCGCTGTTATTCGAGGCATGAATATGTTTTTCAATTGCTATTAAAAGTTCTTCAATGCCTTCATTTTTTGATGCAACAGTTTTTATCACAGGAGCTTCCCAACCATTGCGAATATTGGTATGAGCGGCCATAAATAAATTGTTATAAAAAGTATCAGCGCCTTCGCGATCTGATTTGTTTACAACATATACATCGGCAATTTCCATCACTCCACTTTTCATTGTTTGAATTTCATCACCTGCTTCGGGCACTAAAACTAAAACGGTTGTTTCAGCCAATGCTGCAATCTCCACTTCACTCTGACCAACGCCAACTGTTTCGATAATAATATGATCAAAATTTGCAGCACGAAAAACATCACATACTTCAAAAATCTTTGGTGCAAGTCCACCTAAACTTCCGCGTGTTGCCATGCTTCTGATAAAAACATTTGGATGTAAAAAATGTTCGCTCATGCGCAACCTATCGCCCATAATTGCACCATGATTAAATGGCGAACTTGGGTCTACGGCAATGATGGCTATTTGTTTTTGTTGATCGGTTAAATGTTTTACCAATGCATTGATAAGCGTGCTTTTTCCGGCACCTGGAGGACCTGTAATTCCTATGATAGGAATATGTTTATCGAAAGTTAGTTGCTCCAAAAATGATTCATATCCGGTGGTTTCATTTTCAACCATCGAAATACAACGTGCCAAAACGCGCTTATCTCCTTGTTGTAATTGTTGGATTGTTTCGTTCATAATTTATTTCGTAGATACTTTGCATGCAACGTCTCTACAAATGTTGTTTGTTAACACGAAATTTTATCTACACGATTTTGATGTCTTCCTCCTTCAAATTCCATCGACAAAAAATTATTTACGATTTTTTTTGCAAGTTCAAGGTCGATGAAACGTGCGGGTAAACATAAAATATTTGCATCGTTATGTTGGCGAGCAAGTAAACCCAAATCTTCTGTCCAGCAAAGTGCGGCACGAATTCCCTGATGTTTATTAGCTGTGATGGCAACACCATTTCCGCTACCGCAAATTAAAATTCCAAATTGTGTTTCTCCTTTTTCAACTGATAAAGCAACAGGATGTGCAAGATCCGGATAATCGACAGAGGCCTCAGAAAAAGGACCAAAATCTTTTACTTCATGTCCTTGAGAAGAGAGCATTTTAATAATTTCCTCTTTAAAAATAAATCCGGCATGGTCGCCACCAATTGCAATTTTCATATTTTATATTTCTATTAATTTAGCCACAGATTGCACAGATTTTTTATTGATTACTATGCCCATCATTATTTGAAATCTGAAGCCACAAATTTCTTAACAAGTTTAAATTTTATTTTTTTCGACACTCTTTGCAACAAAAATACTTATTTCAAATAAACCATAAAGAGGTATAAACATCATAATTTGACTTGCCATATCTGGCGAAGGAGTTAGTATTCCGGCAAGAAGCAGAATAATGATAACTGCATATTTTCTGTTTTTTTTCATCCACTTGCTACCAATTATTCCAAGTTTAGTAAGGAAATAAACCAACATTGGTAATTCAAAAACAAGACCTGTTGCAAGTGTTAATGTTGAAATGAAAGAAATATAAGATTCGATATTTACTTCATTGCTCACAGCATCGCTCACACGATATGAACCTAAAAAGTTTATTGATAATGGAGAGAGAAGAAAGTAACCAAACAACACTCCGATAAAAAAAAGTAGCGATACAAAAAAAACGATTCCTTTAGCATAACCTTTTTCGTTTGCGTTTAATGCAGGTTTGATGAAACGCCAAACTTCCCAAATAATATAAGGAAACGCAAGAACAATTCCGGAGATGAAAGCAACAAAAATATGCTGCGTAAATTGCCCCGACATGGTGATGTTCTTTAAAGTGAATCCCATTTCTTTGATGCAATACTCATCATTACCTGCAAGCAAAAGCGATAGTTTGCAAAACATGCGATAGGTCCAAAAATCAACATGCGTTGGACCAAAAATAATCACATCAAACAAAATATGTTTGTTTACAAAAGCAGTAACACCAAAAATTATTATTGCTAAAGCCGAGCGAAAAAGATGACCTCTTAGCGCATCAATATGATCGAAGAAACTCATTTCTTTTTCTTCATGTATTTCTGAATTTTCTTGATCTATTGCCATCCTTTTTTGTTTTCGTATTTACGTAAATGCACCATTGCGTAATTACGATTTTAATAAATTTTCAAGTGAGTTTTCGTGCAAAGTTTTGTATTCACTTACACTACCAAAATCAACATGATTCACTTTGATATTTCCATTGGTAACAGTACCAAGTTTTTCAAATTTCACATTCATGGTAGTTAATAATTCTTCTACAGCTTTGCATTCTGAGCCTTTAACGGAAACAACAACTCTGCTTTGAGACTCACCAAATAAAAACGCATCTGTACGCATTGTCTTGTCCTGCTTGTCATTTCGAGCGGAGTCGAGAAAAGAGATATCAAAACTTAGGTTTCTAACCATAGCACTTTCGAGCAAAGTGATAAATAAACCACCTTCGCTCACATCATGTGCAGATAAGATTAAGTTATTTGCGATTAACTTTTTTACAGCTTGTTGCATGTTGTATTCTTCATCCAAATTAAAATGCGGAGCGGGAGATAATTGTACACCATGTTGAGATACTAAATATTGTGAAGATGAAATATCGTTTCTGCTTTCACCAATCATATAAATTACATCACCATCATTTTTAAAATCGAGGGTCATGTGTTTTTTATTGCCGGTAATTAATCCAACCATTCCAATTGTAGGAGTGGGGAATACTGCATTATCATCATTGCTCTGATTATAAAAACTTACGTTACCTCCTGTTACAGGAGTGTCAAATTTTTTACAAGCTTCGCTCATTCCCTTTACTGCATATACAAATTGATAATACATTTCGGGATTATAAGGATTTCCAAAATTTAAGCAATTGGTTACAGCTGCCGGATCACCACCACTGCAAACAATATTTCTTGCAGCTTCACTCACAGCTATCATGGCACCAACAAAAGGGTCGGCCTGAACGTAACGCGAATTACAATCAGTTGTCATGGCAATAGATTTATCGGTTCCTTTAACTTTTACAACAGCTGCATCGCTTGGTGCATTAGTGGTTTGGTTGATAGTTCCCACCATCGAATCATATTGATTATATACCCATTTACGTGAACAAATATTTGGATGAGCTGCTAAACTTTTAGCCACATCAATTGCAGATTTTCGATTTTCGATTTTCGATTTATTTACATCAAGATAAACATCTGAAATTTTATTGATATCAAACTTCTTTATCTCTTCAAAATATTTTGGCTCTTTGTATTCGCGAACATAAACAGGAGCACCCCCGCCAAGCACCAAACTTTCGCCTGGAATATCAGCAACAAGTTCGTTGTTCATATAATATTGAACGCGTTCGGTATCGGTTACTTCTCCGATGATGGCATAAGTAAGATCCCATTTCTCAAAAATTTTCTCAACTTCTTTTTCTCTTCCTTTATTTACAATTACCAACATCCTTTCCTGAGATTCACTTAACAAAATCTCCCAATCCTTCATATCCTTTTGGCGCATTGGAACTTTATCCAACCACACTTTCATTCCGGTTTTGCTTTTGGCACTCATCTCACTTGTTGAGCAGGTGATACCGGCTGCGCCCATATCTTGCATGCCAACAACAGCACCTGTTTTAAGTAATTCGAGACTTGCTTCCAAAATTAATTTTTCCCAAAATGGGTCACCAACCTGAACACTTGGAAGATCTTTTGCCGAATCTTCGGTAATATCTTTTGATGCGAATGCCGCACCATGAATTCCATCTTTACCGGTTGCTGAACCAAAAATATAAACAGGATTTCCAAGACCCTCGGAGATTGCTGAAACTGTTTTTCCAACTTCCGCAATACCAACACTCATGGCATTAACAAGGGGATTGATCTGATAGCAATCATCAAAATAAACTTCACCACCAACAGTTGGAATGCCAAAAGCATTTCCATAATTTCCGATTCCTTTTACAATTCCTCTCACGAGCCATTTAGTTCTTTCGTCATTGATGTTTCCAAAACGAAGAGAATTTAATTGAGCAATAGGGCGAGCTCCCATCGAAAAAATATCGCGGTTAATTCCGCCAACACCTGTTGCAGCACCTTGATATGGCTCGAGTGCACTCGGATGGTTATGACTTTCAATTTTAAAACAGCATGCTAATCCATCACCAATATCAATCAAACCTGCATTTTCTTCTCCGGCTTTTGCAAGCATTTTTTCTCCTTCTTTGGGTAAGGTTTTTAACCATATAATGGAGTTTTTATACGAACAGTGTTCGCTCCACATTACCGAATAAATACTCAATTCGGTAAAATTCGGAGTTCTGCCGAGTATCTCTTTTATCTTTTCAAATTCTTCGGGCAAAAGGCCGAGTTGCTTTGCCTGTTCAACTGTTGCCAATTGTTTATTGCTTAATTGTTCGCTCACTTTTATGGTGTTTTTGGAAGAGGCAAATTTGTTTAATAAATCTCATTAAACATAGTTTTAAGTTTATAAATAATTAACATATAAAATAAAATTTTCAATTATTCTTGCACCCAGTATCTTACCCCTCTGAAATAACTCATTTACTAAGCCTTAAAACTCTCTCATTTTTGTGTTAGATTTTTCTGATACGCTTTACTCAAAAAAGTTTTACTAACCTTAAAAAATTAAAATGAACAAAATTATTACGCTTTTTGTTGCGGTTGCTTTTGCTACAATGGTATCGGCACAAACTACTCTCCCAACATCTTGGGATTTTACCACTCCAGGAATTAGCACACCTCCAAATGGCTGGACATTAAATTTGGGAACTAACGGAAACCTAACTTATGCTTCGGGTATAGGCGATATTTTATCTTGCAGATTAGATGCAGCAGGCGAAAATGTGGTGATTTGGTTTGCTGATAAGCCCGGTGCAGTTAGTTATTATTTAAAAGGCACAGGAATTTCTCCGGCTCCGGTTTTTAGTGGAACATTCACAATTCAGGAAGGCCCTGACACGAGCCATTGGAGCGATATGCAAGCTGTTACAACTATGACAGGTTCATTTGTAAGGTATGTGAATACTCCACTTGCAACGTCTCGTTATATTCGTTTTTATTACACTACTAAAGTTTCAGGAAGTAATGTTGCCCTCGACAGTATTTTAATTTTATCAGCACCAGCAAGTCCTAATGCTGCTATTAATGTAAAGCAAGGTACAACGAGTTTAGTAAATGGAAATACTTTTTCAATCGGGAAAAGTGCTTCAACATTATTTACAATTGAAAACAAAGGAACTTCTCAGGCATTAACATTAAGCAATAAAAGCATCACAGGTTTAAATGCATCTGATTATACAATTGGTTATTTCCCATCATCAATTGCGGCAAACAGCAGTGATACTTTTAGAATTGTTTTTAATCCGGCATCAAATGGTTCACGAAAAGCATCATTAACTTTTAATACTAATGACTCTTTAAAAAACACATTCGGAATTGACTTATACGGAATAGGAGGAAATTATGCATCTGAGCCAACTCAACAAGCTACCAATATTTCTTTCACAAATTTAAAAGCATATACCTTGAATGTAAGTTTTAAAAACCCTTCAAGTACTCCAGAAAAATATATTGTATTGCGTAAAAAAAGTGCTGCAATAACAGAAGTACCTGTTGATGGACAAATATATGTAAGAGGTGATTATATTGGTGGTGCGCAAGTTGTTTACATTGGAACTGATACAAGCTTTACACCAACAAATATTATCGCTAATACCACGTATTATTTTTCAGTATTTTCATGCAACGGACCTTCAGGTTTTGAAAATTATTTGACTACTTCACCATTGAATGGAAATATTACTACAGGAGGAAAAAATATCGGAACTTATTATGCCGGAATAAGCTCATCAGCTTCTACATTTATTACCGATCTACATAATAAAATTAACGTACACGATACAATTTATTACAGCAATTATGCTCCAACAATTGTAAATAATTTTATTGCTCGTGATACCACAGGCAGCAAAAAAGTAGTGAATTGTGTGTATACTACTTTGCCATATATTTATGATGATCCTTTTAAATGGTGGTCGTCAAATGCTCTTCCTCCAACTCTTACACGCGAACATACTTATTGCCAAAGCTGGATGCCAAGCAATGTAGGAAATCCTAATTGGCCAAATGGCTCTAACGGAAAAGAACTTCCAGAATACAATGATATACATCATTTGTTTCCTGCTGACCAAGCAAATGCAAATGGAAAGCGTTCAAACTATCCTTTCGGGGAAGTTGTAACTCCAACATTTGTTTCACCAACAGGAATGGGAAAACTTGGTTTAGATTCAGCTGGTCATACTGTTTGGGAACCACGTGATGCACACAAAGGAGATCTTGCTCGTGCCTTGTTTTATATGAGTGTTGCTTATAATGGAGTGAATGGTAAAAATTGGTCTATTCCTGCACAACAAAATCAGGAAGTATTAAAAAAATGGCATTTTCAAGATCCACCTGATGCTTGGGAAATTGCACGACATGAATATGTAAATTCTATTCAGCGTAATCGCAATCCATTTATCGATAGCATTTATTGGGTGAATAAAATTGACTTTTCTAATATGTCAATCATTTCAGCGGTTACTCCTGGAATCACTTTAACTTCACCTATAGGTGGCGAAAACTGGAAGTCAAATAACGCCTACAACATTACTTGGGCTAGTGCAAATGTTGATTCAGTAAAAATTGATTTGATGGTAAATGATACATTTTATGCAGTTGTTTCTCCTTCAACATTGTCTTCGGCAGGAAGTTTTAATTGGTTGATTTCTCCAATTACGCTTGCAACAACAAAAGCAAAAATTCGCATCACTGATAAAAAGACAACAACTAATGCAATCAGTGCAAACTTTTTTAATATCACTTCAACAACCGGTATTGATGCTTTGAGTATGGCAAAAAATATTTCAATTTATCCAAATCCATCACAAGGAAATATCACTATTAATTTCGATATGCATTTGAAAGGAAATGTCGAAATTTTTGTATTTGATATCACAGGCAGATTAGTGAAATCATTCGAATCATCAGATAACGCAACAAAATTATCTATAGAAAATAAAGGTGTTTATATTGTTCAATTAAAGATAAACGGAACTGCTGTTTATAAAAAGATAGTAGTTGAATAATTAAATAAAATATTTTAAGAAATTGAGAAGCTCCTTTTGGGGCTTTTCTTTTTTATCAAGTTATCACTTCAAAAAATTGCTTGAATTAGTTAAGATGAAACCTTAAAGATTTTTCGCAGAGGTTCGCTGAAAACTATTTGCGTATCTCAGCGTTTTTATCTGCGCTAATCCGCGAGAAAAAAAGAAGCTTTCCCATTAATCGACAACACGATATTTTTTAATTATATTTGGCAGTATAAATTGAAATGAAATGCTAATTGAGCGCACAACAAATAATCAAATCGTAATAACGGTTTCATCATCAGTTGACAGTTTTGGGCTACAACGTTTAATCGACTATGTAAAATATTTGGAAGCAACTTCTAAATCAAAAGCCAAACAATCGGATGTTGACAAACTTGCTGATGAAGTAAATGCTTCGTGGTGGTCAAAAAACCGTAAACGATTTGAAAAGTGAAAATAATAGTTGACGCAAATATTGTTTTTAGCGGAATACTCAATACCAATGGTAAAATTGGAGATTTATTAATCAACTCTAAAAAGCGATTCGATTTTATTGCACCTGATTTTTTAAGAACTGAAATTAAAAAACATTATTCAAAGCTGGCAAAAATTTCAAAGTTAACACTTGAACAAATTCAAGAATCTGAATTTCAAATTTGCCAAGACATTACATTTATTTCTGAAGAACAAATCAAACTTTCATCATGGCGAATTGCTGAAAAACTAGTTGCTGATGTTGATCCAAATGATGCTCACTATATTGCATATGCTAAACATTTTAAATGTAAAATTTGGAGTGGCGACAAAGCGTTGATTAAAGGACTTGCAAAAAAAGATTTCACAAATTTCATCTCTACGGATGAGCTGTTTAAAAGGAGAGGGTTATAAGATTGTTTTTTTTCACGCTCTTTATTTTATAGAAATGGAATATATAATCTGCCACAGATTACACAGATTTTTTCTTTTTTGATTTGGAGAATGGAAACATGAAAGAATTTCTCATAAAGGTTCGCTGGAAACTATTTGCGTAACTCAGCGTTTTTAATCTGCGTTAATCTGCG
>CAIUEQ010000049.1 GCA_903898215.1 uncultured Bacteroidota bacterium
AATAACAACACAACGTTACAGCCTTGTTTATCTGAGCAGTTTTAACGAAAATTACAAAAAGAAAATAGCTGATACATTTTTAAAATTTGCCAATGAACTCTAAATTTTAATGCTAAAAAAAATCATTCTTTTATATTTGACTTTAAGCTAAACCTAAAACAATGAAAAAACTACTTACAATTTTATCCATCTCATTTGCACTTTCCACTACTGCTCAGATTACCATTTTAAGATCTGATTACGGATCAATCGGTGATAAAGTTAAAATAGCAATCGACACTCCTGTAGCAAGTTCATTTAATACCATCATTCTAACTACAGGCACAAACAAAACATGGGATTTCTCTACGGGAATCATCGCAAACAAATATGATTCAGTAATGTATTCAACCCCTGGAACAGGAGCACCTTCATCATCAAATTTATTAGTTTCTACTTCTTCAAGCACCCAATACGAATATGTTGATTCTAATTTTGTGAAATTTATTTTAGATAGGCCTGCAAATAATATTACAGGAATAAATATCAAAATTTTTAGTTTTCCTATCAATAGTGGTTCTGTGTTTTCTGATACGATGATCTATTTTAAAATAGGAACTCCTGCTGATTTTAATGCACCAATATTAGCTACCATCGGTTATGATTCTGTTAAAGCAGATATCAGATCATACAATACCACATCCTGTGTTGGATGGGGACAAATACTTTTACCCGACACCACTTGTAGCGTATTGCAAGTTAAAGTCACAAACGTTGCAAATTTGAATTTATATGGACATAATTCAGTTTCAGGATGGGTTGTCATCAATTCTCTTGCAGGAATAACTCCTTATAAAAAAACGGTTGAATACCAATGGTTAGGTAAATATTCAAAAAGTTATATCGCACGTGCTTCAATGGACACGAATGGTTTAATGGCTCAAAGTTTTACCTATCGTGTAAAAAAAATCACACTCCCGATAATCAAAAATGTTAGTCCGGCAAGTGCAAAACGAGGTCAAACAATTAACATCATCATCAATGCATCAAATACTCATTTTACCATGTATTCAAGTTCAATGCATGTATACTTTAATCAAGGATCAACTTTATTGTATACTAATTCTGTTAATGTTTTAAACGATACCACACTCAGGGCAAATATTATTATCAATCAAAATAGTCCACTTGGATTATATGATGTAAGTGTTGGTGACCCAGTAAATGGAGATATCTTTTTAACCTCTGTATTTTCAGTAGCGGCATCAACAACTACTCCTATTTTGGTGAGTTCAACACCCACACGAATTTCAGGAGCACAAACCCTCAATGTTACCATTACAGGTTCAAATACTCATTTTACGCAAGGCTCAACAACTTTAAGTTTCTTTGTTCAAGGCACACCATCGTCTTCTGTTCATGCTAATTATTCGAATGCTTTAAATGATTCGACATTGGTGTCTAACATTACATTTTTTCCATCTGCAGGAAATGGCAATTACGATTTAAGTACAACAAATACTGTTGACGGAACATTGACTTTAACAAATGCATTTAGAATTGCAACAGGAATTGATGAAACACAAAATAATTTTTCATCAATTCATATTTATCCAAACCCTGCAAAAGAGTTAATAAATATTTCATTTGAGCAACAATCATCAGCTGTTACCATTTCCATTTTTGATATGACCGGCAGATTGTCAAAATCTGTGAACACTAATAAAAACAGCACTTTGATGGATGTAAGTGATCTCGAAAACGGAATATATTTTATTGCAATTTCAGGAAAAGATTTTACTGCTTCACGAAAATTGATCATCAATAAATAATCTCTAAAATTATTTTTATTAAAATAATTCTTTTAGCTAACCCATCTAAAATTATCAATAACTAAAATTAGAGTGATGAGTGATTGATAAGAATAGTAAAGCCACAGATTTATTTTTATGCAATTTTAAATAATCTGTGAAATCTGTGGCTAAATTAAAAGACTATACAATCAGAAATAAACACACTAAGCACTAAATTGAAAGTATTGCTTAATCATATTTTCTATAAATTATTCTTAAAAATCCTGTCACAAAAAATGATGTGATTTTTTTTGTTTGAAATCGAATTGAATAAAATAATCTCTTTCAAATTTTTCTAGTCTAAAACAGGTATTCAAATTTTAATTAAGAAATCATTTCTCGTTTTTTATATTTGTTACTTAACCATACCCAAAATATGAAAAAACTATTTACTATTTTAAGCATTGCATTTACACTTTCTTCATCAGCACAGATATCAATTGTTAGATCCGATTACGGTGCAATTGGAAATAAAGTGAAGTATGCAGTAGATACCCCGGCATCATCTTCATTAAATGCCATCATTAATTTAACA
>CAIUEQ010000050.1 GCA_903898215.1 uncultured Bacteroidota bacterium
ATAGTTATGAATTGTTTTTTGAAAAATAGAAATCATGGGAAACGATAAATTACAAAAACCAGATCCGGAAATTGAACCTCCGCCATCACCTGAAGCGCCATCTATTCCTCCGGAAATTATTCCAATACCCGAAAAAAATAATCCATTTCAACCATCACCTGAAAGAATTCAACCTGAACCTTTTCCTGAAGTTGAACCGATAAAAAAGAATGCGATTTATTAACTAATAAATTTAATTCCTCAATCATGATGAATCAAAAGCAATCAAATTTATTTGAATAAATGCTTAATCAGTTTTGTTTTAAAAAGGAGTTGTTTTTTTACTTACAGGATAATTTTCTTTCTTCCATTCAGCAAGTCCACCCTTTAATTCAAACACATTTTTAAATCCTTTTTCTTCCATCATCAAGGCAGCTTTAGCGCTACGTTTTCCAATGCCACAATAAATGAAATACGACTTACTCTTATCAAGACTATCTAATTGAAAACTGAAATGATCAGATTGGATATTCATGTTCACAGCTTCAGAAATATAACCCGAATTATACTCAAGGGGTGTTCTTACATCAATAAGTATTCCGTGTGACATTTTTAATTGTTCATTGAATTCCTTTGGTGGCAACTTGCGATACGAACATGCATTTATCATCCAAAGAGAAATGATGATAATTGAAACAGGAATAAATGTTTTCATAAATGTTGAATTAATTTATTGCAAGTTTTTTACTATTTGCCAAAGCTGATTTGATGAATATCAAACATGATATTGATTGAAATCATTGAGCGTTTTTCAAATTGTGATTTTATTTGTTGTCTAATATTACTGTTATGAAAGTAGATAATGAATTAATGGAAAAGGTTAATGTTCTTCTTGCTGAAGAATTAGCTGCAATTGAATCGTATATTCTTCACTCCGAAATGTGTGAAAATTGCGGTTACACACTTATGGGTAATGTGATAAAAGAACATGCAATTAAGGAAATGGATCATACTCAAAAATTGATCAAACATATTCTTGATATCGATAGTGATTCCCCTTCAGAAAATGTTTTTCCATTTTTAAAAAACATTAAGGTAGAACAACATTTTGAATTTTTTTGTGCCGTTGAAGCCGGCCCTTAATTGAAAAGTTAATCCTCCTTTGCATTTAAACTTATTAGGAAATGTATTATTTATAAACCGATAAATCGGTTAAGTTTTTTATTTGTTCTTTCAAATCCCATGGTTGAAACCATGGGTTGTAATGTTCATCATCTATTCGTCAACTCCGATTTTAACCGTAGGGATAAAGAAACAATATAAGAACTATAAAAAATGGTTTTAACCATTTTCATTATTTACTCATTGATATTTTCAATCTTATAAAGTTTCATGAACTCTTCATATTCCTGCATGAAAGTTTTTGTTTCGTGATGCTTTTTTTGGTTTAAAATATATTGATATACTTTGTCTGAAACTGACTCACTTACCGAATAAGTTGCATAACCTGTTTGCCATGCAAATTTTTCTTGAATAATATTTTGTTCATTTATCCAATGAGAGGAACTTCCTTTAATTTGCTTTATCACATCAGCATAACTTTTCTGTTGATTAAGCAAGTATAAAATATGTAGATGTTCTGGCATGCCATTAATTGCCTTAACAGAACAACCCATTTTATTCAATTCTTTTCTAATGAAATCGTAAATTTTTTGCTCTGATTTTTTATTAATAAGAGGTACTCTATCTTTTGTAGAGAATATGGTGTGCAACCATACTTTGTGCAGTGAGTGTGACATAGGACTATAATTTATAAACTGATAAATCGGTTAAGTTTTTTAACTGTTCTTTATAATCCCAAGGTTGAAACCATGGGTTGTATTATTGGAAACTTTTTTAGCATAACTTTCTTTCAGTCTTGTTTCTCCATTCTATCAATATTGTTAAAGCTATTGGTTGTATTATTGGTAATTTTTTTGGCATAACATTCTATCAATCTTATTTCCCCATTCTATCAAAATGGTTGAAACCATGGGTTGTATTATTGGTAACTTTTTTTAGCATAATCTTTTTTAGTTTTGTTTTCCTATTCTATCAATACATGAATAAATCTAGGGATTAGTATGTTCATCATCTATTCGACACCCCACGGTTTTAACCGTGGGGTAAAAAACAATATAAGAACTATAAAAAATGGGTTTAACCATTTTCATTATTTCAATCGCTCCTTCAAATCCAATCTGTGTTTTCGTGCAGTATCAATGGCAATATCATTTTTTTAATCTTGCCAATTTTTCTGCATCTGCCAAGTCCTGCAATCTGCCAGTTGCTATTTTGTTTTTAATTAAATCATCGAGTGAAATGAAATTTATTTTCACATCTTCAAAATCTACAATTTCTTTGTTTTTGTAAGATGTTTCAAAATCAACTCCTGATAAATCAGTTAATAGATCAATTCGATTAGGAGGATAACCAAGTTGAATAATATTTTCTGAATTCAAAAAATCTTCTACACTCAACCCTAAAGATTCAAATCCGAATTGTTTAATTGACTCGATAATATTTTTAGAATTTTCATGATTCATCAAAAACCACAAATCAATATCTTTTGTATAGCGTGGATTGCCATGATAACCCACCGCATAGCCACCAACCACAAGGTATTTAACTTTGTTGGCGTTTAACAATTTTATAAACTCTTTGAAATCTTCGTTCAATTCCATATTTCCAATCGTTATAAGATTTACGAATTTCTTCTAATGCAGTTAACCTTTCTAAAGGCGTTTTTGTAAGCCAAAAAAGTGTGTCATCATCTTCTTTGCTTCCACGTTTTATTACGCGAACAAAATCTTTTTGTATTTTTTGGTTGAACATTTGTTTGGTAAAAATAATGAAAAATCTTATGAAACTTCAGGAATGTTTTTCAATCGCTCCTTCAAATCCAATCGATGTTTTCGTGCAGTATCAATGGCAAT
>CAIUEQ010000051.1 GCA_903898215.1 uncultured Bacteroidota bacterium
AACAATTTCTTCTACCGAAATTCGGTAGGAGAGTCTACCGTATTTCGGTAGACAATAAATACCGAAATTCGGTACTAAAAATACCGAATTTCGATTTGGGAGTTGGGGTAAGAGGAGTTTAACTTTGGACGGGCGATAATTGATAAAAAATGGCAATTGAAAAGGGATGAAAAAAAGGAAGTGCGTGTGTAAATCACATAGAGCTTTGCGTGATTTACGTATTTTTTAAAATTGCGTAAATCACGTAAGAATTGAGTTGTAATTATGCGGAAATTTGAGGAGTGGAAAAAAGAGGAGTTTGAGAGGTTCATTTTTTTAATAAAAAAAGAGGGTTAAAGATTAAATGAATTTAGTTTAGAAATATAATGATTGAAGTAATGGTTGACATAAGAAGATTAGAAATGGTGAAAGAGTTAAGTTCTTTGGTTGATGCAGTGCGTGTTTGGCTGTTGCTGATTTATGCTGAAATGACAAGGGCTTTGGGCGGATGGATAAGAAGGATTGCTGTGAATAGGAGAATGAGAAAGGAATTGGGATGGAATAATTATTTAGGGGTTTATTTTAGTTTACTAATAATTTCTAGTAATTTTACAAGACAGAAATTTAAACGTTGCCTCTGCTCTTATTGCTAAGCAGTAAACGGAGGCAAATTAAAAAACTAATTCTTAAAAAATAAATACTATGAAAAATCTGTTATTGTTATTGTGTTTGACTTTGTGGGCTGTTTGTGGAAATGCACAGGTTAATTTGGTGCCGAATCCGAGTTTTGAGTTGTATGATACTTGTCCTAATTCTTCTTCTCAAATTCAATTTGCAATAGGATGGAGTTCATTTAGAGGTTCGCCAGATTATTTCAATACTTGTGCTACTACATTTGCCACAATACCGAACAACCAAGTAGGTTATCAAGAACCCCTATCGGGTAATGGGTATGCAGGTATTTGGGGCTATGCCTCTTGGGGATTTTATAGAGAAATAATTGGAGCGCAATTAACAACACCTCTTATAATAGGACAAAAATATTATGTTTCTTTTGAAACTGTACTTTCTAATCAAGCTCTTGGCTATGGAAGTTGCGCAATAGATAAGATAGGGGCAAAATTTTCAACTATTCCTTTTTCTTTAACAAATCCTGTTCCCATTAATAATTCTGCTCAATTATATTCATCTTCTGTTATTACAGATACTCTTAACTGGAAAAGAATCAAGGGTTCTTTTGTTGCAGATTCTGCATATAGTTTTATAATGTTAGGTAACTTTTTTGATGATGCTCATACTGATACTTCACAAATTGGAGGACAATCAAATTGTGATTGTTATTATATGATAGAGAATGTATGTGTTTCAACTGATTCATCGTATAGCTATAATTATACTTATACCGGAATAGAAGAAAATAGTACTCAACCAACAATTTCGATTTATCCAAACCCCACAATTGATTATATAAATATTGGTTTCACATATTTAAACGAGCCATATACTGTTACAATATATGATGTGCTTGGTAGAGAAGTGTTTTTTAAAGAAAAAATAATTCAACCATTAGAACATATACCCATTGATAATATTAACAGCAATATTTTAATCATACAAATTACTTATAAAAATAAATTAATAAATTATAAAATTATAAAAATAAAACAATGAAAAAAATAATTACAATTATGACAATATGCTTTTTGTCATTCTTATTGTTTTTTTATAGTTTGGAAGGGAATGCGCAAGTTAATTTGGTGCCGAATCCGAGTTTTGAAGTTTATGATAGTTGCCCGAATAGTCTTAATCAAGTTAATAGGGCAATTGGATGGATTTCGAGTTTGACTCCAGATTATTTTAATTCTTGTGCCTTATCTAATCTTTGTTCAGTACCAAATAATCTTTTTGGGAATCATTTCGCGGCTTCTGGCAATGCATATGCAGGATTCTACGCTAACATATATTTCCCTCAAAACTATAGAGAGCATGCAGGAATACATTTAATTTCCGATTTGCAAATTGGTTCAAAATATTATATTAGTATAAAAGTAAGCCTTTCACCTGCTGGAAATGCAACAGAATATTGTGGTATAAATAAACTAGGGGTTCTTTTTTCAAGTGTCCAATACGATGATTTTAATCCTGCGCCTGTAAATAACTTCGCTCATGTATATACAAATACTATAATTACAGATACATTGAATTGGGTTAGTATTAGAGGTTCATTTGTTGCAGATTCAGCTTACTCTTTTTTAAGTATTGGCAATTTTTTTAAAGACGCATTAACAGATTCAATTCAGATAGCAGGTTCACAATGCAATGCTTATTATTTTCTTGATGATATTTGTGTTTCAACTGATTCTAGTTATACATACAATTATACTTATACAGGAATAGTAGAAAATAATAAATTAATCGACATTTCTATTCATCCTAATCCAGCAATGAATTATATTGATATTGATTTTACTTCATTAGATGAACCATACAATATTACGATATATGATGTTCTTGGAAGGGAAGTGATGAGGGCTTGTTGTTCTTGGATCATTTTTATACCTTTTAACAAGCCATTAAAACGCATGGCACACAGTAAGAGCCATCTTCATAAATGCAAGTGACATGGTTTGATGTTACTTTTGCCACGGTTTTATTTCTGCGAATATCGTCACTTTGAGGTTTGGCAGTTCCATCACCCGCAGACATGAGTAAGTCTCCTCGAACAACAGTCACGCCTTGTGCAATGCGAATAATCATGTCACCCGTCATTGCCATGTTGATTTCGTCTACGTTGTGTTGTTCATCATGTGACCAGTTAACAAACACACCTGCAACATTTACATCACCTTCAACGTCAGACACTTTGACTTTGTTTAATTGTTCGTTGTCAACAGGATTGCCATCAGCGTCTATGTATACATTCATCGCATCAAGGTTGGACAGCACTGTGCCTTTGAGCAAGTCAGGCTTAGTGAGCATCTGCGCCGAACGAGACAAGTGACCACCGTTGTATGACACGGTTGTGCCAGATACCGAGATTGTGCCTTCTTGTGTGCCGTCTTGATAAATTCCAATTACGTTTCCGTCATCTGTGCTTCTATTAAATACTGAAAAAGAACCAGAAATAGAAAAGAATCCTCGGCCGCCAGATGATATTGCTGCACCAGCTGTTGCATTTCCAAAGCCGGGGGATGCCGTGCTTGATTGCCCCACCAAAAAGTTACCGTTGGAGTCGATACGCATACGCTCTGCAAGAGTTGAACCTCCCCTAGTACTAAAGGTTAAGTCCATGTTTCCACCACCAGTAGTAGTTCCCATAATGGTTGCTAGACCACCATTACCCGTTGTTGGTTCGCCATTAAAAGTTATGCCAACATACTGACCTGTTGTGGCACTACTGTTGTATATTGTCAGCCCATTTCCAGTAACCCCAGATGAGTATGCGGTTGCGCTTGAAAGTTGAACATATAGTTTTGAGCTAGGCGAACTAGTACCTATACCCACATTACC
>CAIUEQ010000052.1 GCA_903898215.1 uncultured Bacteroidota bacterium
GCGGACGGGACTCGAACCCGCGACCCCGTGCGTGACAGGCACGTATTCTAACCAGCTGAACTACCACACCAATTATTAGGGAGGGCAAATATAAGGCGATAATTTGTTTAAGCAACTCAAATGAAAAGTTTTTTTTATTTAGATTGCACCTCTAAATTAAATTTATTTAAATGGCATTTTTTGATTTTGAAAAATCTATACAGGAACTTGGCGAGCAATTAGCAAAAGCAAAACTACTTTCTGATAAAAGTAAAATTGATCTTTCTGCAACAATGAAAGATTTGGAAGAAAAAATTCAACAAGAGAAAACTCGAGTTTACGGAAGTTTAAATGGATGGCAACGTGTTCAGATATCTCGCCATCCCGAAAGACCATACACGTTGGATTATATTGAAAATATGTGTGAGGACTTTATCGAACTGCATGGAGATAGAAATGTGAAAGATGATAAAGCGATGATTGGAGGGTTTGCAAAAATTGGAGGTGAAACGGTGATGATTATAGGTCATCAAAAGGGACGTAATACAAAACAACGACAGTATAGAAATTTTGGAATGCCTAATCCTGAAGGCTATCGCAAGGCTTTACGTTTAATGAAACTTGCCGAAAAGTTTAACAAACCTGTTATCACTTTAATAGATACTCCCGGTGCTTCTCCAGGATTAGAAGCTGAAGAGCGCGGGCAAGGTGAAGCCATTGCAAAAAATTTAATGGAAATGTCGGTTCTAAAAGTTCCTATTATTTGTGTTGTAATTGGAGAAGGTGCATCCGGTGGAGCTTTAGGAATAGGAGTGGGAGATAAAGTGTTGATGCTTGAAAATACTTGGTATTCTGTTATTTCTCCTGAATCATGTTCCTCTATATTATGGCGTAGTTGGGATTTTAAGGAAAAAGCTGCAGAAGCATTAAAACTTACAGCAAAAGATATGCTTCAAAATGGATTGATTGACGGTATTGTTCCAGAACCAATCGGTGGAGCTCATGTTGATCCGCCTTTTATGTATGAAGAATTGAAAAAAACGTTACTTCATTTGATTTCTGAATTAAAAGCAGTTGAGAGCGAGCTATTGATAGAAACACGTATTGCCAAATTTTCTGCAATGGGTTCTTTCTCAGAAGTGTAAATTATAAATTCAAGATGAAAGGAAAATGGGTTCGATTGTTTTTGGTGTTTGTTAGTTTTGAAGTTTTCTTTCTGCAAATTGTTTTTGCTCAAACCGGAAGTATTCCAAAACCTGATCATATAGTCATCGTTATTTTCGAGAATCATAGTTATGCTTCCATTTTGGGTTCTAGTGCAGCACCAAATATCAATAGTTTAGCCATCGATTCGAATGCGGCTGTGTTTACAAAATCGTATGCTATTGAACATCCAAGTCAACCAAATTATATTGATTTGTTTTCTGGTGGAAATCAAGGAGTGACTAACGATAATGTGCCTGCTAATTATCCATTTACCACACCAAATCTCGCCTCACAATTACTCGATTCAGGAAAAACATTTGTTACGTATTCAGAAGACTTACCAAGTGTTGGTTTTAATGGTGCAAGTTCAGGTTACTATGCTCGTAAACATAATCCTGCAGCCAATTGGATTGGTTCAGGTATTAATCAGCTACCTATAAGTATTAGTCAGCCTTTTACAGCTTTTTCGTCAATTGGGAATTATGGATTTCTGCCAACAGTAAGTTATGTGGTTCCTAATTTAGTGAACGATATGCATAATGGCACTGGCACAACACCAATATCAAATGGAGATACATGGCTTCATGCTAATCTTAACAATTATATTCAATGGGCAAAATCTAATAATAGTTTATTGATTGTAACTTTTGATGAAGATGATAATTCAAGCAGTAACCAAATCTTGACAATATTTTATGGTCAGATGGTAAAAGGCGGACAATATTCAAATACCATTAATCATTATTCAATTCTTCGTACCATCGAAGATATGTATGGATTGACATATGCAGGAAATGCAGCAACAGCAAACCCGATTAACAATTGTTGGATTACAAAAACTTCAACAGGTTTTGAAAATATCATGAAAAACGAATTGTCATTTAATGTGTTTCCAAATCCTGTAAATGATAAAATTAATTTCATTTCAAATATACCATTTCAAAAAGAAGGATTGATTCAAATAGTTGATGCATATGGCAACCTTGTTCAAAAAAACAGGTTAACTGATTGCAGTCAATTTTCAATTAATACTGCTGAGCTTTCTTCTGGAATATATTTTTATCAAATTTTTTTAGATAATAAATCGGTGAGAAACGGAAAATTTGTGGTGAGAAAATAATATGAAATTAGAATTTATTAAAGACACCGCTATACTTGGTCATTTTTCGGATGAGGTGAATGATCAACTTATTCGCTTATATGATTTTGATGCTGCTGAAGCCGAAAAGTTTTGTAATTCGATTCAGCATGTCATCATTAATAAAAATCAAACGCTTGATCTTACTTCATTAGATTTTATTGAAGCAGTAAATTGTAATTTAGTGCTTCAGCTTTTTGAAACTAACGAAGGTATTAATACTGCAGATAATATAAATTTCACTTGCGACCTCACAATTGCCGGATACCTAAACATCATTAAATTATGTACTCCATTTTGTCAAAACAAATCCAGAGGTTTCGCCTGGATGTATGATATTGATACACCTATTGACTTTTTATTTTCACCTCACGGTACTTGGTAAAATTTATTGAACTTAGAATTTATTTTTAAGAAAAGTTTATAAAAAAATACGACTAACCCCCCTTTTAAATTTCGTGCATAGTATGTTGATTTCGGATTGTATAGTCTTTTAATTGAGCCACAGATTACACAGATAATAAAAAATCTATAAATTAAATCTGTGTAATTTTTGGAAATATCTCTCTTATCAATTACTCACCACTCTGTTTTTAAGTTATTGACAATTTTATATATGGGTTGCTAAAAGAATTATTCAAAAAAGTTTTTAGTTTGAAATCATTATCGTAATATTGCAATATACAAATTGAAAAATGGGAGCTACTAAAACAGATCACTTTACCGAAAAGCAAAATGAAATAGCCACATTTGCTAAGGCTTTGGGTCATCCCGCACGAATTGCAATTATCGAATATCTGCTTAAAACAGATTCGTGTATTTGCGGAGATATTGTAAATATAATCCCACTGGCTCAGCCTACAGTTTCTCAACATTTAAAAGAATTAAAAAATGCCGGCCTAATAAAAGGAAACATCGAGGGCAATTCTATATGCTATTGTATTGATGATAAAACATGGAAAAAGTTTGAGAAGACCTTAGGCTCTCTTTTTATAAAATATGATTTACAGAAAAAATGTTGTTAGAAAAAACTGTCAGTAGTTCTTATTTGTTAAACTGAATGACACTCAAAAATATCAAAAGAAAAAAATTAAAAAAATATGGAAACATCAGAAAAAATTAAAGAGATGGTGAAGCAAAAATATGCTGAAATCGCTTTGCAAGAAATAGATATGAATGCTTCATCATGCTGCGGAAGTGGTGGTTGTAGCACAGAGGTGTATAATATTATGTCGGAAGATTATACCACACTTGATGGTTATAATGCTGATGCCGATTTAGCTTTAGGATGTGGTTTGCCAACACAATTTGCCAAAATAAAAAAGGGTGATTTTGTTATCGACCTTGGTTCAGGTGCCGGTAATGATTGTTTTATTGCCCGACATGAAACAGGAGAAACCGGAAAAGTTATTGGTATTGATTTTACTCCAGCAATGATTAATAAGGCTCGTGAAAATGCTGAGAAGTTGAATTTTAATAATGTAGAATTCAGAAATGGCGATATCGAAAAAATTCCTGTAACGGCTAATGCTGCTGATGTAGTTGTAAGTAATTGTGTGCTCAATTTAGTGCCGGATAAAAAGAAGGCTGTTTGTGAAATTTTTAGGGTATTGAAACCCGGAGGACATTTTAGTATTTCTGATATTGTATTGGTAGGGAATTTACCCGATAAAATTCAACATGCTGCTGAAATGTATGCAGGATGTGTTTCGGGAGCAATACAAAGAGATGAATATTTAGGAATTATCAAACAAACCGGATTTGAAAATATCATCATCCAAAAAGAAAAAGCGATTGTAATTCCTGATGATATTTTATGTAATTATTTAAATGCTGAAGAAATTTCTTCATTCAAAACAAGTGGACTAGGTATTTTTAGTATAACTGTTTATGCCGAAAAACCAGTTCAAAATTGTTGTACTCCTGAATCAGGTTGTTGTTAAATTATTCTCTATTATAAAATGAAAAAAGTATTAGTGTTATGTACCGGCAACAGTTGCCGAAGTCAGATTGCTGAAGGATATTTACGATTCTTTGCAAAAGATAAAGCAGAGATTTTTAGTGCAGGAATTGAAACTCATGGAGTAAATCCCAGAGCTATTGCTACCATGAAAGATGATGGAATTGATATTTCTCATCACACATCAAACAATGTGAGTGAGTATAAAAATATTGATTTTGATGATGTGATTACTGTTTGTGATAACGCAAACGAAGCTTGTCCAATCTTTCCATCAACAGCAAAGAAGTTTCATCATAATTTTCCTGACCCAGCTAAGGCAATTGGTAATGAAGAAGAAATTATGGAAAAATTTGGAGAGGTGAGAAATATGATTAAAGTTTATTGTAAAAATTTTGTCAACGAAAATATTAACTAAGTAAAAATGACTGAAAATAATTGTTTCCCTACTGCCGAAAGAAAGCAGTTAAGTTTTTTAGATCGATACCTGACGCTTTGGATATTTTTAGCAATGGCAATTGGTATTGCAATCGGTTTCATATTTCCATCATCAGCAACTTTTATCAATTCGTTTTCGAGCGGCACCACAAATATTCCATTAGCTATCGGATTAATTTTAATGATGTACCCACCTTTGGCAAAAGTGCATTATGAAAAGATGGGAGAAGTTTTTCGCGACACTAAAATTTTAACTTTATCACTTGTTCTTAATTGGATTATTGGTCCGCTTTTGATGTTTTTTCTTGCCATTGTTTTTCTTGGTGACCATCCTTCATATATGATAGGCTTGATATTAATCGGGCTTGCACGTTGCATTGCTATGGTTATTGTTTGGAATGAACTCGCTGAAGGTAATCGTGAATATGCTGCAGGTTTGGTTGCTCTCAACAGTATTTTTCAAGTATTATTTTTTAGCTTTTATGCTTATCTATTCATTACTGTTTTACTTCCATTATTTGGTTTTGACGGACTAGTTGTAAATATTACCATTGCTCAAATTGCAAAAAGTGTAGCAATATATTTGGGCATTCCTTTCGGAGCCGGAATTGTTAGTAGATATCTTTTAATTAAAATAAAAGGTGAAGAATGGTTTCAACAAAAATTTGTTCAGGCAATATCACCTGTAACTTTAATTGCATTATTATTCACTATCATTATTATGTTTAGTTTAAAAGGTGAATTGATTATGCAAATTCCGATGGATGTTATTCGTATCGCCATTCCATTAGTAATTTATTTTGCTATCATGTTTATGGTAAGTTTTTTTATCGGAAAATCTCTTGGTGCCGATTATTCTAAAAATACTTCTATCGCTTTTACAGCAACAGGAAATAATTTTGAATTAGCAATTGCAGTTGCAATAGGTGTTTTTGGAATTAACAGTGGTGAAGCTTTTACCGGTGTTATTGGACCTTTAGTTGAAGTGCCTGCTTTAATCGCTTTAGTAAATGTTGCTTTTATGCTACGTAAAAAATATTACCTGAAATCTATTTGAGATATAAAATGATATATTAAAATTATATTTTTTTAGGTATTTTAATTCCTCTTCAACAATAATATCTTTGCATCCGAAATAAATATAAATGACTGAACTGATTTTCAAACCTGAAGCATGGCTTTCACTTATTACACTTACCTTAATGGAAATTGTTTTAGGTATCGATAATGTGATTTTTATTTCTCTTGTAAGCGGTAAACTTAATCGTAAGGAACAGAACAAAGCTCGAAAGATCGGTTTGTTTCTTGCGCTATTTATTCGAATAATTTTACTTTCTGTAATCAGTTATATTGTACGCAGTATGACAGATCCTGTATTACATTTGTTTGATCATGGAGTGAGTTGGAGAGATATTATTTTACTTGCTGGAGGAATGTTTCTCATTTATAAAAGTACTCTTGAAATGTTCGAATTGCTTGAAGCAGATGGAGAAGAACTAAGTAAAAATGTGATGCCTAAATTTTGGAATGTTGTGTTCCAAGTAATTCTAATAGATATTGTTTTCTCTTTCGATTCAATTATTACTGCCGTTGGACTAGCTCAAGAATTACCAATTATGATTTTGGCTGTTGTGATTTCCATGTTCATTATGTTATTTTTCTCAGGCATCATCAGCGATTTTGTAAATAAACATCCAAGCATCAAATTACTTGCTCTTGCATTTTTAGTGGTGATAGGTGTGATGCTTTTAGTGGAAGGATGGAACAGAGAAATTTCCGAAAATTACAACCTCAAAAGTTATGTATATTTTGCCATGGCATTTTCTGTTATGGTGGAAATGCTCAACATGCGACTTCGTAAAAAGAAAACAAAGCCTGTTGAATTAAAAGATATTTATAAATAGTTGATCGGCAATAGTCAATTAGCAACAGGCAAATTGCAGCATATAATAAATGCCTTTTGACAAATAACTAAATAACCAATAACCAACATTGAACAAAGTACATTTTTTAGATTGGGGATTAATAGACTACAAAGAAGCTTGGGATAAACAGGAGGAATTTTTCAAAGAAAAAGTTGATCAAAAATTTTCGAATAGAAACTTGCCTGATGATGAACAAATTCAAATCCAACATCATTTAATATTTTGTGAGCATCCTCATGTTTATACTTTGGGAAAGAGTGGTTCAGTTGAAAATCTTTTGGTAGATGATGAACAACTCAAACAATTAGAAGCTACTTATTATCCTATCAATCGTGGTGGCGATATTACTTATCATGGTCCCGGACAAATTGTTGGTTATCCCGTTTTAGATCTCGATCAATTTTTTACTGATATTCATAAATACCTTCGATTGCTTGAAGAAGCTGTGATTATAACTTTAGCTGAATATGGAATAAAAGGCGAACGTTTTGAAGGCTTCACTGGTGTTTGGCTTGATGCCGATGATAAACTGAAAGCTCGAAAAATTTGTGCAATGGGTGTGCGTTGCAGCCGATGGATTACCATGCATGGTTTTGCTTTTAATATCAATACCAATCTCGATTATTTTAAAAATATTGTTCCCTGTGGAATCGATGATAAACAAGTTACTTCCTTACAAAAAGAACTTGGTCATGAAGTAGATTTTGAAGAAGCGAAGAACAAACTCAAAAAAAATATTGCATTAATTTTTGAAATGGAATTGTTGGAGAATTAAAAATTAAAGAATTAAAAATTTAATTGGCAATAAGCAAATAATTCGAACTACTGCAACGTAACTTTTACAGAAATATTAACTCC
>CAIUEQ010000053.1 GCA_903898215.1 uncultured Bacteroidota bacterium
AAGTTCAAATACTACAGATGGATTGTGTCAATTTATTGTATTCTAAGATTACGAAATAATTCTATAGAACAGAAAAGGACTTGATAAAAGGCAGAAAATATATGTCCTTATTAACAGGATATGTTTTACATAAATACAGATGAAATTGAAATTATAATCATTTTTATTTTTTTGACCCTAAATCAACTTTGTCAAGAAATAATTACAATTCCGAGTTGATGATTATTCAGCTCGAAAGCGGTCACTAAATTTATATTATATGAAAAAAAAGATTCTCAAATTTTGTTGTTGTATTCTAGGACTAGGGTCAACAACACTTTTCGCCCAGCAGGGAAACCTAGCAGCAGGCGGAATTGCAAGCGGAACGGGAGGTAACATTAGCTTTAGTATCGGCCAGATTTTTTACTCTACTGCTTCAGCTGCCTCAAACAACATCAATCAAGGTATGCAGCAACCGTATGAAATTTCCGTACTAAGTGCAGTTGATGAAAAAGCAGCAACTATTAATCTAACTGCTTCTGTTTTTCCGAATCCTACAATCGGTAGTTTTACCTTAAAAGTTGAAACTGAAAAACTGAAAAATCTAAACTACGAGTTGTATAATTCTCAAGGACAACTCTTATCATCCAAAAAAGTTGAAACAGAAGAAACCTTTATTGAATTATCGGGTTTAGCTTCATCATTTTATATTCTTAAGGTACATGAAGGAAATCAAGCAATCAAAACTTTTAAAATCACTAAATTCTAAAAAAATATGAAAAAATTATCTCAGAAAATCAGTATCGTAGCATTTTTGCTATTGTCATTTAACTTTTTATCGGCACAAGCACCCCACAAAATGAGTTATCAGGCTGTTGTGCGTAACAGTAGTTTCACTCTTGTAGTTAACAGTCCTATAGGAATGAAAGTAAGCATTTTACAGGGTTCTGCAACTGGAACTCCAGTTTATGTAGAAACTCAAACTGCAACAACAAATGGTAATGGATTAGTTACTCTTCAAATAGGTGGTGGAACTGTAGTTAGCGGAAGTATGGCAACAATTAATTGGGCAGCAGGTCCATTTTTTATCAAAACAGAAACAGATCCTGCAGGTGGTGTTACCTATAGCATAGCAAACACTACACAATTATTGAGTGTTCCTTATGCTGAATTTGCTGGTAATTCTGCAACAACTGCAGGTAATTGTTTTGAGTGCCATGTTCATGATAAATCAAGTTTAGGAAATACCTATGCCGGATCACTTGCACAAAAACGCACTGATAACGCTAATTCGATGCCATTTTCAGCTCACGCAACAGGTGAAACAGCATTTGGAGAAGGTACAAATTCAGGTTGCGCTGGTTGCCACGCTGATCAAGGTTTCTCTTGGAGAGTTGCTAATAAACTTCAACCAACTTATACAGGAACTGCTCCTGGTCCTTACACTTATGCTTTCAATGTTGACGCTTCTGCATCATCTGCAATGACAGCTTTACCTGGACATATCGGTTGTTTTACTTGCCACAAAGGAAATCCTCAAGATTCATTTGCTTTAGTTACAACTGACTCAGTAAAAATGATGTTCTACTCAATGCCAGGAAAAGAAAAATATGTAAATCTTACTCAAGATAAAAAGAGCAGTAATATTTGTATCATGTGCCACCAATCACGCCCAATATCTCAAAACACTACTTCGGGTGATGGTTCAGCTGTTGATTATCCTGCTTTAGCAGCAAACCTAACTGGTATTTTTTATGATAGTACCAAAACAGCTTCAACAGGTAACAAAGTTAGTTTATCTAGTTCAACAGTTGGTCACTATGGCTGGCCTGGAAATGTATTAGCAGGAAAAGGATTTGGTCCAATTGAAATACCTGGAGCTCCAACTGCTTATACAAATTCAGCTCACACAACAGTAGCAGCATGTGCTGATTGCCATATGGCAAGTCCTAAAATTGTAAGTGGTGTACCTGTTGGAGGTCACACATTCACTGCAGCCGGAAACTACAATGGTTGTAATACTACCACTTGTCATGGTACTAGTGGTGTGCTTTCAGCAACTTCAGTAAAAGTAACAACAGCAGTAAATGGTCAAAAAGCAAAACTTGATCAGTTAGCTGGATTGTTGAAATCAAAAGGTCAATACATGATGTATATTGATACTACTTTTGATGTTGATGGAGTTACTCGTAAAAATCTTTGGTATAAGTTTACTACACTTCATTTTAACGGAAACATAAATATTGGAAGTGCTGCCGGACAATTTGTTGTGAACACTGCTACACCAGCAGCCGGTTTATATAAATTCCCAACTCTTACTAACGGACAGTTTGCTGCTATGCAAGCATTCTCGGTTTGTATCAGAGAATTTAGTGGAGGAATTCACAATACACAATACACCAATGCGCTATTAAGTAATGCTATTTGGTACTTAACTAATAATCCAATTCAATAAAACGGATAATAAATTTTTATTTAAAAGCTGCAACACATGTTGCAGCTTTTTTTTTTGAACTTTTAAAATTGACTTTGACTACTAAATCTGATGTCTTAAAAACATGAAATAAATTAGCTAACTAACCATCAAAAATCAGTTTTTAACAAATACTGATTCAGTAATATTGTTGAGAAATTGAAAGAGATTTATCAGCCCTTAATTTTTTATTTCAAGATGAAAAGAATACTTAATTTAATTTATTCAACCAAAGCAACTTTATGGTTGTTACTTGCTTTTGCAATTGCAATGGCTACTGCCACATTTATTGAGGAAAAATACGATACAGCAACGGCATTCAAATTTATATATGGAGCCAAATGGTTTGAAATAATAATGCTATTGCTAGCTGTTAATTTTATTGGGAATATTCACAGATATAATTTGTTGTCAAAAAAGAAACTTGCAGGATTATTATTTCACTCTGCTTTTATAGTAATAATAATTGGGGCTGGAGTAACCAGATATCTGGGTTACGAAGGAATGATGCTTATCAGAGAAGGTCAGTCGTCAAATACAATTGTATCGCAAGAACAAGTTTTAAAAATACTTGCAATTGACCATGGCAATCAAATACGCTATAATATTCCACTTAATTTAAAAGAGTCATCAGATATTAATTTTAATAAATCGATTGAGACAAAAGGTGACGGGGAGATAAAAATTTCTTACAAAAAATTTATTCAAAATGCTACTGAAACATTGGTTGAAAATGTTGAAGGTGGTGTTAATTGCATAAAAATAAATGTGTTGGATAATGGCAAAGAAGCAGATGTGTTTATTGCAGATAAAGAAATCTCAGGAGCACATACCTTTAAAATATCATATAACAATAATGAAAGCTCATCGGATTTAAAGTTTTTTGACAAAGACGGTAAGTTTTATATGTTAGCTTTAATAGAGCTTAAATCAGTTTCATTACCTGACATGAATGAAAGTGTTTTAAACGCGAACTCAACAATTGAGTTAATGCCAAATACGCAATACAGCACACCTGATAATGCATTTAAATTTATTTTCCATGGAGGATTTAAAAATGCTAAGATGCAATTGGTGAGCGGAAAACCATCGCAAAATTCAATTTCTGCATTGCTTGTTGATGTGAACTTTAAAGGCAAGTCTTACGAAGTTCCAATTTATATTAATCAGGAAGGAATTGCAGAAATGCAACATGCAAGGATTCCCGGAATTTCATTGCTAATTGGTTATGGAGAAAAGGAAATAAAGTTGCCATTTTCTATTCGATTAAATGATTTTATTTTGGAAAGATATCCCGGTTCAAGCAATCCTTCATCGTATGCCAGCGAAGTTACAATAAACGACAGCAGAGATGGTGGACCGCAAAATTTCAGAATATATATGAATCATATTTTAGATCATGATGGTTTCAGGTTTTTTCAATCATCATACGACAGAGATGAAAAAGGAACTATTTTATCTGTGAACCACGATTTTTTGGGAACATGGATTACTTATCTTGGTTATTTTTTGTTAGCACTTGGATTTATTTTTACGCTATTCAATAAAAATTCACGATTCCAAATCCTTAGCAGAAGTATTCGCGAAATAAGGAAAATGAGAATGAACAATTCCTTAGCAATATTATTTATTCTTGGATTTAGCAGCTTTGCTTTTTCTCAAGAGGTAATTCTTAAACCTGTAAGTAAAGAACATGCTGAAAAGTTAGGACAATTGATTGTTCAAACGTTTGACGGTAGATCTGAACCGGTTCATACACTTGCATATGATGTGATGCATAAAATTTCAAGAAAAGATAAATTCGATTATGCAGGAAAAGGTGAAATGGATGCCATGCAAATTTTTCTTGATATGATTTTAAATTCACAATATTGGAAGGCTCAAAAAATAATTTATGTGCGTGAAAAATCAATAGCTGATATTTTGGGAGTAAATGGGAAGTACGCCTCATACCTTGATTTAGTTGATAAAAATGGCGCTCCAAAATTAAAACAATACTCTGAAGATGCTTTCAGAAAAAAGCCACAAGATCAAAACCAGTTTGATAAAGAAATTATAAAAGTGAGTGAACGGTTGGAGATTTTTATGATGCTTTCTCAAGGTTCATTACTTAAGATTTTTCCTGAACCAGTTGCCAATAGTCAAGTTTGGATTAGTTGGGATAATCCTCAAGCGCAAATTCTTATTCAGGATAATATGAATTTGATTAATGAACTTCAAATACCACAACTAAACTATAATAATTTTATGGGAGCATACCTGAATGCTGTTTACACTGCAACAAATACAGGGGATTATACCAGAGCTGATAAAATTGTTGGATACATAGAAGATATTCAACGTCATAGTGCTGTAGCCGATTTAATTCCATCTCAAAGCCAAGTGAAGTATGAGATTTTTTATAACAAAGCGGATATTTTTATCACACTAAGAAATATTTATGGTTTGCTTGCTGTTGTTTTACTCATACTTGCCTACGTTGACAATTTTATAGAAAAAAGAAATAGAATCATCACTGCCTTACTTAATTTTTTTCTTATTTTACTTGGAGCAGCTTTCGCATATCACACATTTGGAATGGGGTTGCGTTGGTATCTATCAGGGCATGCACCATGGAGTAATGGATATGAGGCATTATTACTTGTTGGATGGGCGGGAATTTTGGCAGGTTTTAGTTTCATCAAATACTCTAAAATACCTTTGGCAGCTACAGCTTTATTAGCATTTTTTACTCTAATGACAGCAAGCCACAGTAGCTATGATCCACAAATTACAAATTTACAACCAGTGTTAAAATCCTTCTGGTTAGTTATTCATGTTGCAACTCTTACCATAAGTTATGGCTTCTTAGGTTTAGCTTTTATCTTAGGAATTTTTACTCTTACATTTTATTTATTCAAAAATCAAAACAACTCTACTCGATTTAGCTTACTTATAAAAGAGTTGTCGAACATTAACGAAATGAATGTTACAATCGGGTTAATGTTAGCAACTATTGGAACATTTTTAGGCGGTATATGGGCTAACGAATCCTGGGGTAGATATTGGGGATGGGATGCAAAGGAAACATGGGCACTTATCATTACTATGGTTTATTCGATTGTAGTTCATTTAAGGTTAGTTGATAAATTGCGTGGAGACTATTTATTTACTGTTGGTTCGGTGATTGGTTTCAGTAGTGTATTAATGACATTTATTGGAGTTAATTATTACCTTTCGAAAGGAATGCACAGTTATGGAAGTGGCGAAACTCCTATGTTTCCAATATGGGCATGGATATTAATCTTATCAATTATTGCATTGATTATTGCAGCTGGAATGAATGAAAAAAAGATAAGAAAAATTGATGAAAATATTTCTGAAAACGATTAAACAAATATTAAATCGAACTTATATTTTTTGAATATTAAAAATTTAAAATCAAACAAAATGAGAAAAGTATTTATAATTATAGGAATGATAATTACAATATTTAGTTGTCAGCAAAATAGTAATTCAACAATTGCTTCAACAGATCCAAATATTCACATGGGTGTTGCCTTGGAAAAAATTAATACCAGTCAATATACTTACTTGCTTGTAAATGAAAATGGAGTAGAAACCTGGTTGGCTTTTCCATTGGCAGAAGTTAAAATTGGAGAAACCTATTATTATGTAAACGAAATGTTGATGAATAATTTCGTGAGTAAAGAATTGGGTAGAACTTTTGAGAAAGTATATTTTATTTCTGAAGTTTTTACTGAACTGCCAACAAAAGTAAACGGAGGAAATACTGTACATTCAAATCCACAGCCATTGCCGCCAAATCATCCGCAAATAAATCAACAAAGTAGCCAGCAGCAAATGTTACAAAATAAAAACATTACAACTGCGCCCGAAATTGCTGCTCCAGCTAATTCTAATATGCACAACGGAATTGCGCTTGAAAAAATTAACACCAGTCAATACACTTATCTTTTGCTAAATGAAAATGGTGTAAAAACCTGGTTGGCATTTCCTTTATCAGATGTAAAAATTGGAGAAACATATTATTACGCAGGCGAAATGTTGATGACAAATTTTGAAAGTAAAGAATTGAAAAGAGTTTTTGAAAAAGTGTATTTTGTTCAGGGTGTAACTACTCGGTCAAAACAATAACAGAGCTATTTAATTTATACGATTACTTCAAAATTTGCTGTTTAAGATATTATTGAAATAATATCTTTCTAAGGTCTGATTTTATTAGATAAAAATTTCGAGTAAGTTTTTATTTTGATGCTGAAATGGAAGAATTGAATGATGAATTGTTTTGTTAAAATCAGATTAAAATCATTCTTTATCTTGACTTTAATCATATTTCAAATTTTGAATGTAAAATAGATTTGCGCATCAAATTTTAATTAATTTAGTAATCTTTCAAATGCAAAAAAACGAAAAGATCAGCTGCAGTTCTTGTTTAAATACCAATTGTTTTGTTTTACAATTTTGTACACCAGAATGGATCGAATTAATTGATAAAGAAAAATATCAGACATTTTATAAACAAGGACAAAATATTATTCATGAAGGCTCACCTGTATTGGGTATTTATTTTATTCAAAAAGGTAAAACAAAAGTATTGTCAACAGGCTTAACCGGAAGACAACAAATTGTTCGCTTTGCAAATGATGGACATATCCTAGGTCATAGAGGAGTTGGTAATGATGTTTATCCAATAAGTGTGGTAGCGATGGAAGATTCTGTTGTTTGTTTTATAGAAAACAATGTATTGCACGATGTTTTTATGAGCAATCCAAAATTCACATACGGCTTGATGATGTTTTATTCTAGAGAACTTCGGAAGATGGAAGATAGAATGAAGAATCTTGCGCAAATGAATATTAGA
>CAIUEQ010000054.1 GCA_903898215.1 uncultured Bacteroidota bacterium
AATTGCCATGAGAAAAAGACTGCTGCAATTTATCGGTCCGGATGCTTACAAAGTTGGCATTTTTACATTTCATGCATTTTGTAATTTGGTGATACAGGACAACTTAGATCTTTTCGGATTGAGGAGTTTAGATGCGATTTCTGAACTTGAACAACTGCAATATGTACATGAAATTATTGATTCCTTTCAAAAAGACAATCCTCTGAAACGCTACACTGGTGAGGTTTATTTCGATACCAAACGCCTATTGAATTTATATGAGGTGATGAAAAAAGAAGATTGGAATGCTGATTTCATCACCCAAAAAACCGATGAATATATTTTAAGCTTACCTGAGCGAGATATTTATATTTATAAAAAAGACAGTAAATACGGCAAAAAGGGAACAGTAAAACAAAAGTTGCTTGACGAAGAAGTTAAAAGAATGGAACAACTAAAAGCAGCTGTTCAATCGTTCGAAACTTATCAGCAAAAATTAAAAAACAATAACCGCTACGATTTTTCTGATATGATATTATGGGTGATCGAAGCTTTTAAAACTAAGCCTGAATTATTAATCCAATATCAGGAACAATTTCAATATTTTTTGGTTGATGAATTTCAGGACACGAGTGGTTCACAAAATGATTTATTGCAATTGATGATTGATTACTGGGATTCGCCAAACGTATTTGCAGTGGGCGATGACGATCAATCCATTTATCGTTTTCAGGGTGCGAATGTTGAAAATATCATTCAATTTAAAACAAAATACTTACAATATCTTGAAACAGTTGTGCTAACTGAGAACTATCGTTCATCACAAAAAATTCTTGATGCATCTATTCATTTAATTAAGCGAAATGAAAACAGATTTTCTGATGATAAATTTCTAACAGCATCCAATCAAGAAGTTTCAGCACTTAATCATATTCCTGAAGTTCGTGCATATCAGAATCAGGCACACGAAACTGTTGGCATTGCTTTAGAAATAGAAAATTTAAAACAACAAGGTGTTTCTTTAAATGAAATTGTGATTATCTATCGCAATCATCAACAAGCATCAGAGTTAATTTCCTATTTTCAGGCAAAGAAAATACCTGTCAATATCAAAAGGAGAATTGACATATTGAATGAACCTCTCATCAAAAAAATAATTACCATTTTGCGTTATCTGCAAGCCGAAATTAAACGACCGCATACAGGCGAACATTTTTTATTTGAGATATTGCATTACGATATTTTTAATATTCCTGCTTTAGAAATTGCAAACCTCAGTGCAGAAATATTTTTCAACAACACCAACGAAAAAAAACTATCGAACATCACTTGGAGAGAGGCCTTGTCAAAATATAAAAGCAAAAAACAACCAACACTTTTCAGTGCAAATTCTGTTCATGAAAGTATCAATGTTTTCAGTAAGAATTTTGAAGAATTGATAAAAGATGCTGTGAATTTGCCCTTACCTGAATTACTCGAAAAAATTTTATCGCGCTGCGGTATTCTGGTAAGTGCATTAACTTCATCAGACAAAATGTTCAATCTCGAAATCCTGAATACTTTATTTGATTTTGTTAAAAATGAATGTTCGAAAAATCATAAAACTTCCATTAGTTCCATCCTCGAAATTATCACCTTGATGGAGGAAAATTTTGTTGCTCTTTCGGCTCAAAAAATCAGTTATTCGGAAAATGGAGTAAACTTCGTTACAGCACATTCATCTAAGGGGTTGGAGTTTGAATATGTGTATATTATTGGATGTTTAAAAAACAAATGGGACTCAGTAAGCAAAAACCAAAACTTTAATTTCCCTGATAATTTATTTGAACTTAAAGGTGACGATATTGAAGAATCTCGGAGACTTTTTTATGTTGCCATGACACGTGCAAAAAAGAATCTGGTTATCACTTATCCCGCATTTGATAATAACGGCAAAGAACTCGAAAAAAGTAGATTTGTTGCCGAACTCGAGGATTCTGGAAATGTAATTACTCATCCAATTCATCTTGATGATAATGCTTTGGTAGATTTTAATTTTAGTGTGTTAAAATCCCGTGAAAGAACTATTCCTGTTGAACTGATCGATACCTACCACATCGATTCGATTCTCGAAAATTATACGCTAAGCGTTACTCATTTAAATAATTATTTAAAATGTCCGATTACATTTTATTTCAATAATCTGATAAGAGTTCCTGCACCAAAAAGTGCAAGCATGACATTTGGTTCGGCAGTACATTTTGCTCTCGAAAAACTTTTCAAAAACATGAATGCTCATCCTGAAAAACTCTTTGGACAAAAAGAAGATTTACTTAAAGATTTTAAATGGTATATGCATCGAAATGAAGAATGTTTTACAGACGCTGATTTTAAAAGAAGAATGGAATATGGGGAGCAAATACTTCCAGCATACTACAGTGAATATATTAATGAGTGGAATAAAGTTACCAGTGTTGAACGCAGCTACAGAAACGTTGTAGTTGAAGGCGTACCTATAAACGGAAAGATTGACAAGTTAGAATTTGAAGGAAATTTGGTGAATGTGGTAGATTATAAAACCGGCAAATTTAAAAATGCCGAGAAAAAATTTAATCGTCCCGATGTTGAAAAATATCAGCAAGCGATTACCGAAAATAAAGAACCGAAATTTGAAGATGGATTTGGAGGAGATTATTGGCGACAAGCTGTATTTTACAAAATCCTGATCGATAACGACAAAAACAAAAGCTGGGAAATGAAATCAACTGAATTTGATTTTATCGAACCTGATAAAGAGAGCAAAAAATTTATTAAACAAAAGGTAAATATTACCAGCGAAGATGTTGAAGTAGTAAAAAGCCAGATCAAATCTACCTATCATTTAATTATTAATATAGAATTTAAAAAAGGCTGCAGATAGGCTGATTGTGTTTGGTGTAACTTTGTAGAAGTTTTTTATTCGGGCAATAAAATATCAGAGATAAATGTTCCAAAATCTGATGAAGAATAGTTGGAAATAATTTTCAAAAAACTTTAAATTTTTGAAACACAAAAAGCTGTTGAAAAAACTCAGGCCAAGAATTCATTAAAATCCTGCACAAGTTCAACAAATAATTCAACAAATCTTTTAAACTCATTTTTTAGAAGTGCATGATCGTTTGTTACCCTAAGCTGAAGGTAATCCAAACTCAAACGAGTCATTCTTTCAATGTCGTTTTCATGAGCTTTAATATTGTGCCTGATAATATCTGTTACCTCTTTTTGCCTGATAAAACGATTTTGAAATTGTTCAACACGAGCTAACATTTTGTTTGAAAGAGTAGGTGTTAATGCAGTTAATCTATTTTGCATTTCTTTCAATTCTTGTTTGGAATGATCGATATAATTTAACCAAGAAATATGTTCTGTTAAAATATCATTTTGTGCATTTTGTGTTTCCATTTTATTAATAGATTTTAAATACAATTATTTTTATATTTCAAAGTAAAAACAGTTTTAAAAATACTAAAAAAATTGACTTTTAAAACAGGAAAATAATAAATTTATGTTCATGCAACCTTAAATGGTCTTACGAATTAACTTATTTACTAAACGAAAAAACACTTAAGCATTGTTTTTCAGTACTTTATATTAAATGAGTAGAATCATATTTTAAATTCTATTTTGATGTAGTTTTGCTCTCATAAATTTAAAAAAAATGGATTTCAGAATTGAACATGATACCATGGGCGAGGTAAAAGTGCCTGCCGACAAATATTGGGGAGCACAAACAGAACGTTCGCGCAATAATTTTAAAATTGGTCCTGAGGCCAGTATGCCCAAAGAAATCATTCATGCTTTTGCCTATCTAAAGAAAGCTGCAGCACATGCAAATTGTGACTTAAAAGTTCTTGATGCAGAAAAACGAGACCTGATCAGTAAAGTTTGTGATGAAATTTTGACCGGAAAATTAGATGGAGAATTTCCTTTAGTGATATGGCAAACCGGTTCAGGAACTCAGAGTAACATGAACGCGAATGAAGTTATTGCAAATCGTGCGCATGTATTAAACGGAGGTAATCTGAGTGACGATAAAAAAGTACTTCACCCCAATGATGATGTAAATAAATCACAATCATCAAACGATACTTATCCAACAGCAATGCATATTGCTTCGTATAAATCTGTTATCGAAATAACCATTCCCGGAATGGAAAAACTAAGAGACACTTTAAACAAAAAAACTGCTGATTTCAGTAACGTGGTTAAAGTTGGTCGCACACATTTTATGGATGCAACACCTTTAACTTTAGGTCAAGAATTTTCGGGTTATGCTCAACAAATCACAAATTCGATTCGCGCATTAAAAGGTGCTTTGGAAATGGTGAAAGAATTGGCGCTAGGTGGAACGGCAGTAGGAACAGGACTTAATGCACCGAAAGGGTATGATGTTTTAGTTGCTAAAAAAATTGCTGATTTTACAGGATTACCTTTTATCACTGCCCCAAATAAATTTGAAGCACTTGCAGCTCATGATGCGATGGTTGAATTGAGTGGAGCTTTAAAACGTTCGGCAGTGGCATTGATGAAAATTGCAAATGATATCAGAATGTTGTCATCAGGACCACGAAGTGGAATCGGTGAAATTGTGATTCCCGATAACGAACCCGGTTCATCAATCATGCCTGGAAAAGTAAACCCAACACAACCTGAAGCATTAACAATGGTTTGTGCGCAGGTTATTGGAAATGATGTTGCCGTTTCAATCGGAGGATTAAACGGACATTTTGAACTGAATGTTTTCAAACCATTGATCGCAACAAATGTTTTGCAAAGTGCACGTTTAATTGGAGATGCATGCGTTTCATTTAATGATAATTGTGCTATTGGAATTGAACCAAATTTAAAGGCAATCAAAAACCATTTAGAAAATTCACTTATGTTGGTAACAGCTTTAAATACTCATATTGGTTATGAGAGCTCTGCTAAAATTGCCAAGAAAGCACATAAAGAAGATAAAACACTTCGCGAAGCTGCTATAGAATTAGGCTTGGTAACTAATGAGCAATTTGATGAATGGGTTAAACCAGAAAAAATGGTTGGAAATTTATAAATCAAATTTTAAAATTATACTTGTAGAGACGTTGCATGCTTCATATAGAGAGTTGCATGCACCGTCTCTACGTTTTTAATATGGAAATAATAGAACCTATTTGGAAAGGATTAATTACAGGATTGTTATTTACCTTAACATTCGGAACAGTTTTCTTTTCGCTTATTCAAACAAGTATCAGGCGTGGACATCGTAAAAGCATTTTCATTGCTATTGGTGTAGTGATAAGTGATGCATTTTATATTAGCATAGCAGTTTTAGGTAGTTCATTTATTGTTGATGAGATTCATCATTACGACAATCTTATCCGTGGAATAGGATTTTTATTTCTGGCATTTTTAGGAATTCGGTCAATCGTCAAACATGAAAAAATGAATAGCGAAGAAAATCCTGAACAAGAAAAAAGCGATGTTCTTTATGTCATGAAGGGAATCATGTTAAACAGTATTAACCCAATGACATTAATTGCTTGGTTGGGTGTTACCGCTTATGTTGAAACTGCCAATCAATTTAATATGGACCAGGTGCTTTTGTTTTTTGCAGTGGTTCTGGGAATGATGTTTACAAGCATGTTCGGCATTATTTATTTTGCCGGAAAACTGAGAAATATCCTTTCAGAGAAAAATCTCCATAGGTTAAATATCTTCTCGGGAATCATCTTTCTAGTATTTTCGATAGTGATTATTTTCCCTTTACTGATGAAATTATTTTAGCCCCCTCCGAATTTTCGGTACCTTAAAAACGAATCGATATCAATCTTTTTATGCTGATAATTCTCATCAATATAAAAGTTTATAATTGTTAGATTTGACTTTCAAATTTTAAATTATGAAATTCTTGTTCATTTCCATTTTCTCCTATTTGCTTATTGTTTCTTGTAATGGCACTCAAAAAGATTTTGATGCATCCGGAACATTTGAATCAGTTGAAACAATCATATCAACTGAATCTGCAGGAACCATCATGCAGTTCAATATTGAAGAAGGACAAACACTCAATCCAAAACAGTATATCGGCTATATAGACACCACTCAATTATTTTTAAAGAAAAAACAAATTGAAGCTCAAATCGATGTGATAGATGGCCAGAAACCAAATATCCCAATACAAATAGCTGCATTACAAGAACAATTAAAAGAAGCAGAAGTAAATTACATCCGTGCTAAAAATTTAGTTAAAGGTGATGCCGCTCCGCAAAAACTTTTAGATGATGCAAGCGTAAAAGTTGAAGTGTTGAAGAAACAAATTGAAGCACAAAAATCGGCACTTGACATTACCTCTGAAACCTTCAACCGAAATGTTCCACCACTTCAACGACAAATAGCACAGATTAATGATCAACTTTTAAAATGTCGAATTATTAATCCAATTCATGGAACAGTGCTTACAAAATATGCCCAAGCATTTGAAATAGCCATGCCCGGAAAAGTGTTATATAAAATAGCAGAATTAGATACACTAACTTTAAGAGTTTACATCACAGGTTCTCAACTTTCATCAATTAAACTAGGGCAAAAAGTAACAGTAAGAACTGATAACGGAGCAACAAAATTATCAGATAATCCAAAAGAAAAAAAAGATGGGTATCGTGAATATCCTGGAAACATTTATTGGATTTCAAACAAATCAGAATTTACTCCTAAAACAGTACAAACAAAAGAGGAACGTGTTGACCTGGTATATGCCATAAAAGTACGAGTGGCAAATGATGGTTTCTTGAAAATTGGAATGTACGGAGAAATAATATTCTGATAAATGCCAGACATTACGCTCGACCATATTTCAAAAACGTATAATAAAAATACGCTTCTTGCTCTTGATGATATTTCCTTTGAAGTAAATAAAGGAGAATTGTTTGGATTGATTGGTCCGGATGGTGCCGGCAAAACAAGTTTATTTCGTATACTCACAACTTTGCTTTTACCTGATAAAGGGTTTGCAACAGTGAATGGATTTGATGTAGTGAAAAACTATAAATCTATTCGCGGGATTATCGGATATATGCCTGGAAAATTTTCGCTTTACCAAGACCTTACCGTAGAAGAAAATTTAAAATTTTTTGCAACTGTTTTCAAAACAACCGTAGAAAAAAATTACGATCTCATTCGCGACATTTATTTACAAATTGAACCTTTTAAAAAACGCAGGGCCGGACAATTATCCGGAGGAATGAAACAAAAACTTGCATTATGCTGTGCTTTGATTCATAAACCTGAAGTACTTTTTTTGGATGAGCCAACAACAGGAGTTGATGCAGTATCACGCAGGGAATTTTGGGAAATGCTAAAAAGTTTACAGAAAGAAAATATTACGATTCTTGTTTCTACAGCATACATGGATGAAGCAACTTTATGCGATAGAATCGGACTAATACAATCCGGAAAAATGCTGTCTGTTGATACACCTGAAAATGTTTTGAAAGCATATCCTGAAAATTTATTTGCCATTAAATCAAAAAATGTACACAAACTTTTAACTGACCTGAGAAACTTTGAAAACACGCTTCAATGTTATGCCTCTGGTGAGTATTTACATTTGTCGTTTAAAACAGAAAACGGAAATTCACAAAATGAAGTGGTCGTTTTTTTAAAAGAAAAAGGACATGATGAAATTGAAATGAAAATGTGTAAACCATCAATTGAAGATTGCTTTATAAGATTACTCGCATCATGAAAGAAACCGTAATTAAAACAGAAAATCTTACAAAGCGATTTGGTGATTTTGTTGCCGTTGATGCAATTTCTTTTGAAGTTTATAAAGGAGAAATTTTTGGCTTTCTCGGTGCAAATGGTGCAGGAAAAACCACAGCCATGAGAATGCTTTCAGGATTATCAAAGCCAACATCAGGAAAAGCAATTGTTGCCGGCTTAGATGTTTTTACACAACCCGAAGAAATCAAAAAAAATATCGGTTACATGAGTCAAAGATTTTCATTATACGAAGACCTCACAGTAATTGAAAATATCAAATTCTTTGGAGGCATTTATGGATTGAGCGATAAGCAGATCAAACAAAAAAGTGAAGAGCTTATCGAGCAATTGCAATTTCAAAATGAAATAAAAAAACTTGTGCATGATATTCCTTTAGGTTGGAAACAAAAACTTGCACTTTCGGTTGCTATCCTACACGAACCAAAAGTTGTTTTTTTAGATGAACCAACCGGTGGTGTTGATCCTGCAACGCGCAAACAATTTTGGGAAATGATCTATCAAACTGCCGATAAGGGTATCACCGTTTTTGTTACTACACATTACCTTGACGAAGCTGAATATTGTAACAGAATATCAATTATGGTTGATGGAAGAATTGATGCTTTGGGAACGCCACGAGAACTGAAAGAAAAATTTTCGGCAACAAGTATGGATGAAGTATTTTATAAATTAGCAAGAGGTGCTAAGAGAAGTGACAATTAATGTCTCGACTTAGCTCGACTTGACAAAACAAACAACGTTAAACAACAAACTGCAAACAAAATAAAGTGTATCAATTAATCAATTTTATAAAGAAAGAATTTTACCACGTGTTTCGCGACAGGAAAACTTTGCTCCTGCTTTTCGGAATGCCAATTGTTCAAATTCTACTTTTTGGTTTTGCTCTTACCAATGAAATAAAAAATTCAAAGATTGTGATTGCTGATTTTGCAAAAGACATTGCATCACAAGAAATTATTGGAAAAATTGAAGCGAGCAAAAATTTCAATATCGAAAAAAGCATTTTAAGTTCACAGGAAATTGAAGCTGCATTTAAAAAAGGTGAAATAAAAATTGCTATCGTATTTCCCAACAATTTTAATTACGACCTGAGGCATTCGAACAAAGCGCAAATACAAGTAATTGCTGACGCCTCCGACCCTAACACAGCAACAACACTCACCAATTATATCACATCAATTGTAAACGATTACCAACAAGATATTTGGAAAACTTCCAAAGTCCCCTATCGGATTATGCCTGAGTTGCGCATGTTATACAACCCCGATTTGAAAGGTGCACCGAATTTTGTACCAGGTGTAATGGCGATGGTTTTATTATTAGTATGTGTAATGATGACATCCATTTCAATTGTCCGTGAGAAAGAATTAGGCACAATGGAAGTATTGCTTGTTTCACCATTTAAACCTTTTCTGGTTATCGTTTCAAAAATGATTCCTTACCTTTTTATTTCATTGCTCAACTTAGTAATTATTTTAGTGCTGAGTGTTTTTTTACTTGAGATGCCAATAAGAGGGAGTTTAATTTTGCTTGTTGCAGAAAGCACTTTATTTATTATCACAGCACTTTCTCTTGGCTTATTTATTTCAACTGTAACCGATACTCAACAAGCTGCAATGTCAATCAGTATGCTTGGAATGATGTTACCCACCATTCTTTTGGGAGGATACATGTTCCCTATTGAAAATATGCCAATTGCTTTACAAGTAGTTTCAAATATTGTTCCGGCTAAATGGTTTTATATTATTGTAAAAGCCATCATGCTAAAAGGGCTTGGATTTTCTTATATCTGGAAAGAAACATTGGTGCTTGCCGGAATGGCTATGTTATTTCTTCTGATCAGTTTACGAAATTTTAAAATACGATTGGCATGAGGATAATGAAGTTTGTTTTACAAAAAGAATTCAGGCAAATCTTCCGCGACAAGACTTTGCTGAAAATGATTTTTATAATGCCGATTGTCCAATTATTGGTATTGCCAATGGCAGCAAATTTTACTGTAAAAAATATCAACCTGTCCATTGTTGATCATGACCATTCATCATACTCTCAAAAATTCATTTCTAAAATTTTTTCATCGGGATATTTCAAACTCGCTGGTGACAATCCATCTTTTCTTGAATCGTATGTGTTAATTGAAAATGATAAAGCTGATATTATTCTCGAAATCCCTGAAGGCTTCGAAAGAAATCTTACTCGTGAAAATGGCCAGAAATTATTTATTGCGGTGAATGCCATTAACGGAGTAAAAGCACTAGTCGGAAGCGGCTATCTCAACAGCATCATCATGGATTATAATAATGATATCAGATCTCAATTGCTGCAGCCAACAACATTCAATCTGATGCCAACGATTGAAGTGGTATCATCAAACTGGTTCAACCCGAATCTCACTTATTATATTTTTATGGTACCGGGTATTCTTGTTATGCTAATCACTCTTGTTGGAGGAAACATGACAGCTTTAAATATTGTGAAAGAAAAAGAGATTGGCACAATTGAACAGATCAATGTTACACCCTTAAAAAAATATCAATTTCTCCTTGGAAAACTTATTCCATTTTGGATTATCGGGATGATTATTTTTTCAATTGGGTTAATGATTGCACGATTTGCTTATGGGATTATTCCAATTGGAAACATTGGTTTAATGTATGCATTTCTTGCTGTATATTTATTTACGATACTAGGTTTTGGTTTACTCATTTCAACCTATGCTGAAACGCAGCAACAAGCACAATCACTTGCATTTTTCTTCTTAATGATATTTAATTTAATGGGCGGATTATTTACTCCAATTGATAGCATGCCTGAATGGGCACAATGGATTACACGACTCATTCCAATTTCCTATTTCATCAATGTGATGCGAATGGTTGTTTTAAAAGGCAGCGCATTTAGCGATATTCAATATCATCTTTTAATCGTTTTTGTTATGGGGATTATTTTGAATGGATGGGCTGTTATTAATTACAAAAAAACGAGTTAATATTTTTTTTAAGCTACTTTCCAGTTGTAAAAATGATTTGCACGCTTTGTTGTTCCATCTTCAAAAAAATCAATCGTTGAAAAAGATGGAGCAAATTGTTTATAGTTTCCTTTCCACCAAGAACCTGAAACTGCGCCATTGCAATAGTAATCTATTCCCAAATAGCTAACATGGTCTATCAGGTGAATATGCCCACTTAAACATGCTTTAATATTCTTATACCGATAAAAAAGTTCAATCAATCTATCAGCATCAGAATGCAAAGCATTATCGGGTACATTCCAACTGTTGTTTGAATTATTGCTACTGTCAAACAATACACAAACTGCTAAAATTGGAATATGAGTAACGATACAAATATGTTGATCGGATGGAGTATTTTTCAATTCATTTTCGAGCCATAAAAATTGCTCTTCGTCAATTTTCCCAAAATAACCGGGTACACTTTTTCGTCCATGAATACTATCGAGTACAATAAACTTCCAACCATTTTTCGAAAAACTATAATAAGATTTTTGGAGTCCATATTCAATCAAAGTTTTATGCTTTTCTTCAGCATGGTTTTTATCCGGCAATGCCCATGAAAAAATATCGTGATTTCCGATACAATGATAAATTGGAAGTGCGTTTTCGTTTTTTAAAATATTATTAAAAACATTCCATTGTTGTTTTATATGATTAGCCGAAAGCGAAGCAGCATTCATAATTGCATCACCTCCATTAATTATAAAATCGAGTTTATCGGAAAGATTATTTGCATCGTTTAAAACGTTTGCCATTCCGCTCTCTGGAATTTTTCCTTTAGTAACATGAATATCTGTAAGGTGTGCAACTCTCAAAGATCTTTTTGATGCTAATGATTTTTCTACTTCAAATAAATCTCGTTTAGCAAAAACATTATTGGACAAAAAAGTTCCAGCACCAATTATACCGAGGGTTTTAAAAAAAGATTTACGATTTTGTTTTAGTGGCATCTGAGTTTTATTTGGTAATGTTTTACCTTCTTAAATTCAGAGCACAAATTTCAGGGGGGAATGTTTTGCTAAAGTTAATAAACCTTTAATTTAAAAATGCGACAAACAATTCGGTGTTGAATTGAATAATTTAATGTACAAAGTATAATTTTCAATTCCACACTTTTGTTCCTTCGCTGCAATTGGTGCAGATATCAATTTCTTTTCGCGATCTTAAAACTGCTTGACGGAAATTATTGTATTGATTGCTTTGCCAAACTTCAGTAAATGTTTGCTTGCTTACATCGCCAAAACGGTGTGTGGCATCTTTATCAAAACAACAAGGTACAACCAATCCATCCCAGGTAATTACGGAACCTCGCCACATGCGCCAACAATGGTTCAATAATTTATTTTTGATTTGAAAAGTTCCATCAGCATTTTTTTTGTAACGACTTAAATTATTGTTATCGGGAATAAAATTATCGCTGGTTTGGTAGTCATAAATTTGAGCAGTTTTAATTCCCAGTTCATTTACACCAATTTCTTTTGCCAACTTTTTTAATTCCGGAATTTGATGTTCGTTATGTTTGAAAGCAATGAATTGCCAAATGATATGTGGAGTTGAACGATTCAATTCTTTTTTCCATTTCAATAATTTTTTTGTTCCCTCAATCACTTTTTCTAAATCACCTCCTACCCTATATTTTGAATACGTTTCCTGTGAGGTGCCATCTATAGAAATAATCAATCTGTCCAATCCACTTTCAACTGTAGCTTTCGCCATCTCATCAGTAAAATAATGAGCATTGCTTGAAGTGGCAGTATATATATTTTTCTGAGCAGCATATTTTACAAACTCCAAAAAACTTTTATTCAAAAATGGTTCCCCTTGAAAATACAAAATCACATACACCAACTCAGGAGAAATTTCATCAATAATTTTTTTGTAAAGTGTTAAGTCTAACATTCCCGTTTCACGAGAAAACTCTCTCAACCCACTCGGACACTGAGGGCAACGCAGATTGCAACTTGTGGTTGGTTCAATTTCAACAATTGTTGGCATTCCCCAATGAACAGGCTTCTTCATCACTTTCGAAACATAATAACTCGACAGCAATTTTGCTACATTGAGTATTCGTTTGCCGTTAAGCTTCGATAAAAAATTTATTCCGTCTGTGATGCTTCTGTCCATAATTTTCTTTAGCCACAGATTTCACAGATTGTTTTTAATTGAAATCTTGAAAATATGATGGCGATATTTTTTCTTCGATATTTTAACCACAGATTTTTTTATTGTTTAAAAATCTGTGAAATCTGTGGCAATTTTTTTAACCAAATAAATTACTCAACAACTCTTCTAACTTACCAACCTGAACAATGGTGATTTTGTTTTTTTCTAATGGTAATTTATTAAATTTTGAAAGATAAACTGTTTTAAATCCAAGCTTTTCAGCTTCACTTATTCGTTGTTCAATTCTGTTTACTGCACGAATTTCTCCGCTTAATCCAACTTCCCCAATAAAACATATTTTGCTGTCGATGGGAACATTTTCGTAACTCGAAACAATTGCCGCAACGATACTTAAATCAATTCCGGGATCTTCTACTCGCAAGCCACCTGCAATATTCACAAACACATCTTGCATGCCCATTTTTAATCCACACTTTTTTTCTAAAATCGCCAATAACATATTTAATCGCTTGGCATCATATCCATTTGAATTACGTTGTGGAGTGCCATAAACAGCGGTACTCACAAGTGCTTGCGTCTCTATTAGCAAAGGCCTCATGCCTTCAATTGTTGCTGCAATAGAAACTCCGCTTAACGATTCATCACGTTGTGAAATTAATATTTCAGAAGGATTTGAAACTTCGCGCAATCCACCACTTTGCATTTCATAAATTCCAATTTCTGATGTAGAACCAAATCGATTTTTTGTGGTCCTTAAAATTCTGTAAACATGGTGCCTGTCGCCTTCAAATTGCAAAACGGTATCAACCATATGTTCCAATAATTTTGGTCCTGCCAGCGTTCCATCTTTAGTAATATGACCAATCAAAAAAACGGGTGTTCCCGATTCTTTGGCATAACGAATCAGATCACCGGCAGTTTCTTTTATCTGAGAAATACTTCCTGGAGTTGAATCAATCAATTCACTTTGTAAAGTTTGAATCGAATCTACAATAACGATATCAGGCTCCAATTCTTGTAAAGCTTTTCCGATTTTTTGCGTTGATACTTCGGTATACAAATAACAATCGGGATTTGAAAAGGGTAATCGCTCGGCACGCATTTTTATTTGTGCATCACTTTCCTCTCCAGATATATATAACACTTTTTTATTGGTGAATTGTAAAGCTATCTGCAACATCAATGTTGACTTTCCAATTCCGGGTTCACCTCCAATTAAAATAACACTTCCGGGAACAATGCCTCCACCTAAAACTCTTGACAACTCGCCATCTTGTAAAGCAATTCTCTGTTCATTTCCTCTTTCAACTTCATCAATTAAAACAGGCTTTAGAGTGCGGGTTACACCTTCTTTTTTCCATGTTTTCTTGAATTCTGCTTTTTCTTTATGTACCACTTCTTCCACATAAGTATTCCATTCTCCACAGCTCGGACATTTGCCAATCCATTTACCTGATGAAGCTCCACAGTTTTTACAAAAGAAAGTTATTTGTGTTTTTGCCATTGGTTCAAAAATACTTTTCTATAAGCTAAAACCAATTATGTTGTAAATTCCTTTTATTTGCAACAGTGAACCAGATAGATCAAATTAAAAACCCGATTGCCAAAGAGCTTGACCTTTTTGAATTAAAATTCAGAGAGGCAATGAAAAGTTCTGTTCCGTTACTTGATACCATCATGACGTATATCGTGAAACGTAAAGGCAAAAAAGTACGCCCGATGTTTGTGTTTTATAGTGCCAAATTATTTAACGGCATTAACGATTCGACATACCGTGGTGCGAGTTTGGTGGAATTACTTCATACCGCAACATTGGTTCACGATGATGTGGTAGATGACAGTGATGAGCGCAGAGGATTTTTTTCGGTGAATGCTTTATGGAAAAATAAAATTGCTGTGTTGGTTGGCGATTATTTATTGTCGCGAGGATTATTGCTTTCAGTAAAAAATAAAGATTTCCGTTTGCTTGAAATTGTGAGCGAATCGGTGGAAGCGATGAGTGAAGGTGAATTGCTGCAAATAGAAAAAACCAGAAATTTAAATCTTTCGGAAGAAGTTTATTTTGATATCATCCGTAAAAAAACTGCTTCGTTGATTGCTTCGTGTTGCGCTATTGGTGCAGCTTCTGGTGGAGCAACCGAAGAACAGATTTCGCAAATGCGTTTGTTTGGAGAAAAAATCGGAATTGCTTTTCAGATAAAAGATGATTTGCTTGATTATGGTGATGATGATATTGGCAAACCAACGGGCATCGACTTAAAAGAAAAAAAATTAACGCTTCCAATTATATACACCATCAATAATGCGGATAAAAAAACTCGTGATTATATTATCAACTCCATCAAAAATCATAATACCGATAAGAAACGTGTTGCCGAAGTAATTAAATATGTGAACGAGCACGATGGCATTGCTTACACTCGCAAAAAAATGGAGCAATACAAAAACGAAGCGTTGGAAATTATCAGCAATATTGCCGATAATGAAGCTTCCGAAAAATTAAAATTGCTGGTTGAATATATTATTGATAGGAAGATTTAGATTTTTATTTCAGATTTACTATTGAACAAATAGTTCTCGACTCCGCTCGAACTGACAAAATTCTTCATCACATCACCACACATTTTCATCATCACTTTTTTAACCACAGAGAGCTCAAAGAAAAAAACACAAAGTACACAAAATAGTTCTCGACTCCGCTCGAACT
>CAIUEQ010000055.1 GCA_903898215.1 uncultured Bacteroidota bacterium
CAGATGGAATAACCGTTTTAAGATTTGAAAACAGATTTGTATTTGAACACACAGATTTTGTTCTTGAAGAAATTAAAAATAATTTTAAATCAAAATAATTTTAACGTTCTCCTCCTCGCTGGAGGAGCCTGCCTGCCGCTCAAGGTCTTGTTTGGTAGGCAGGTGTCACGTAGTGACGAGGTGGTGAGTTTGCTGAAAATTATCATCCTGCTTCACCACCCCTATTTCGCTTCGCTCAATTTTCCCCTCCTTGAAGGAGGGGAGCTTTTTATTAAATATTTAGAAATTTTATCACTGCATCAAAAAACTCTTTTGGCTTTTCGGCATGAACCCAATGTGCTGCATTTTCTATAATTTGGATAGTTGCTCGAGGAAATAATTTTACTATATCACTCTTATCTTTTTCCAGAATATAATTTGAGTTTCCACCTTTAATAAAAAGTGTTTCACCTTCAAAAACATTTAAAGAAATTATTTCTTCCAACATTTTTTCATAATCACGATAAAGTATTTCAAAATTCAATTTCCATATAAAACCGCCATCCTCGTTTCGCTCTAAATTCTTTAACACAAATTGTCGTATCGCTAAATCTTCAACAAATGGTTTCATCAATTCTTCTGCTTCTTTCCGGGTTTGAATTAGTTTTAGGTCTACACTTTTTATAGCATCAAAAACATCATCATGACCTCGTTGATATGATCGTGGTGCAATATCTACAACAATTAGTTTGTCAACTTTTTCAGAATGATCCAATGCAAACTGCATAGCAACTTTCCCTCCCATCGAATGTCCTAGAATAGTTGCAGACAATAAATTTTGTTGTTGCATAAATTCTTTCAAGTCATCAACCATCAATGAAATTGAATGATGTTCAGTATGTGGCGAACGTCCATGATTTCTTAAATCAATGGTATAAACTTCAAAACCATATTTACCAAACTCTGTAGCGAGAGTATGCCAATTATCGAGTGATCCTAAAAAACCATGAAGGATGATGATTGGTTTTCCATTTCCGTATTTTTTAAAATTAAGGAACATTTATGTTTGAGGTTTATTGTTTGATGTTTGAGCCTGTTGCTAATTTTTTTGCCACAGATTACACAGATTAATTATTGCTTACTTCCAGTTGCATATTGCCAATTGCTTTTTGACTAACTCCTCTTCCCTATTGTCTATTCCCTAAACTACATTCTTGGTCTCCAAGCAATTTCATTTGCACCTGCATCATGAACTAATTTCCTTGAAAACATAAATAAGAAATCCGACAAACGATTTAAATACCGAACAACAATTTCTGGAACTTCTGTTTCTGTACTTAAGTGAACAACTAATCTTTCGGCTCTGCGACAAACACAACGTGCAATATGACATTGAGATGCTGCAACAGTTCCACCAGGGAGTATAAAACTTTTTAATTCGGGAAGATTTAAATCCATTTTATCCATTTCTGTTTCCAGTAACTCAACATCGGTATCATGCAAATCAGGAATCTTCATTTTTGACTTTTCAGGATCAGATGCCAACACCGAACCAACTGTAAATAATCTATCCTGTATTTCATAAAGAATTTTAGAATCCTCTTTATTTTGCATCGAATCAATAATTAAACCGATATATGAATTGAGTTCATCAACTGTACCATAACTTTCAATTCGTAAATGATGCTTTGGAACGCGAACTCCACCAATCAAAGATGTTTCGCCTTTGTCGCCAGTTTTGGTATAAATCTTAAATGTCATATTCTATTTTTTAAAATCATTAATCAACTTATTTCTAAACTCACCATCCTTTAAAACTTTCATCATAAAAGCATCCAAACTTGCCTGCAATTTTATACTTTCCAAAGTTGTGAGGTTATTAAAAAACAAGGCAATTTCAGTTTGATTGTTTTCAAAATCTTTTGCATACAAAGCTTCTGTTATTACAAATGCTGTTGAACCACCTTTAGCACCAAGGTGAAAGAATGATGATTTATTTTCTTTATTTTTCATTGGCCACTCAAAAATATCATCTAAGATAATTTGAGTAGTTGAATCAAAATAAGTTCGTGAATTAATTTTATGCATCACCGAAACATATTGTTTACATGACCCGCCAATTAATCTGTTGCTCCAAATTTTTTGCTGGTCGATATAAATGCTTTCCTCATCAAACTTCTTTTTAAATGTTGGATCGTTTTTGAATTTCTCATGCGCTTCAAAACTTTTTTTAACGTATTCGTCCATCGACATCATTTGCAGTTTTTCGACAAAAGGTTGTATTTCTATTTCCTTTGGTTTTTGGCAAACTACCAAAGCCGAACCAATCGGATAAAATTTCTGATGACCTTTTAATCCAAGCGAATCGAGTAAAGCATTTAAATTATCAAAGCCTAATTTATCCATTAAAAATTCGGTATTGGCATTTGAACTAAATCGAATCATTCCTTTTGCAATATCTAACAATTTCACTTTGCTTCCGTTTAACAAAGTATCCTTTTTAATTTGTTTTAACCATTGAGAATGAGCGCCACCATCAGTTCCTTTTAAAAAATATTTATCTAATTCGAGTGTATCAATTTCTTCATCTAATTTTATAATTCCTGAAGATGATTGTCTGGCAAATTCAATTGCAATAATTGTTTTAACGGTACTTGCCAAAGGCATGATGGTATCAGAATTTTGATCAGCAATAACCGAATCATTTCTAACAATAAATATCGCGGCTTTTTCAGGATGCTTTTTTACAAATTCTGCAACCTTTTCGGCATTAGGATCTACTAAAGAATATGCCCAACCTAAAATGATAAGCGCAAACAAAACAACTATTCCAACACCAATTAAAATTTTCTTTTTCATATCAATAAAAATATTTTGGAATACGTTTTTTTATAAATGGAATATTTCCAAAACTTATCAGCCAATTGATAAGCCAAACACGCTTTCCTAATATACGTTGCAAGATGTAATGATTATTAAAATTCGACCACATTTTTTTGTAAACGCGTTCATCATAAGCTTTTAATTTGGATGATGAAAAATCATTTGCTTCAATACATTTCAAAATTTGTTCGGCAGCAAATTTTCCGCTTTCCATAGCTGTTTCAATTCCTTCTCCACTAAAAGGATCAATTAATGAAGCTGCATCCCCGCATAACATAAAACGTTCTCCAGAAATATGATATTTTTTTGAGCCTAGTGGTAAGCCAAATCCTTTAGTTTCTTCAAGTGGAATTGCATCTTTAAATCTTTCGGCAACTTCAGGAATATGATTGATAATATCGCTCATACTTTTTTTGATATCAATCTTTTGTTTGGCGATTGTATCGCTTAACATTCCAAAACCAACATTTGCTTCATTATTATTAAGTGGAAATATCCAAAAATATCCAGGCAAATAACCTTTTAAAAAATACACCTCGAGAGCATTTCCCTCCAACCCTTTCACATTTTTATAATATTGTCTAACGGCACCCGAGTAATGTTTTCTATCGACTTTAAAATTAGCAAGTTGCTTGGCAACTATGGAGTGTGCGCCATCGCATCCCAAAATTACTTTTGCTCTCAGAATCCTTCCATCTTCTAATTTAACTTCTGCATACTCCTGATTTGATGTAACAGTAGAAACTTTAATTTGTTGGAATATTTCTGCATTTTTATTTTGACAGGCAATATTAAAAAGCCAATTATCAAAAACGATACGTTTTATGCAATGTCCTTTTTTACTAAAGGCAATTTCTAATGATTCAAATTTTGGGCTATAAAGTTTTGCCTTCTCTATATAAACTTTCTCTTCAAATTGATCGAGTTGTTTTTCGAGTTCAGGATCTATTTGCCTCAAAATTCTTTTCACAACTGAACTTACTGCATCACCACAGATTTTATCTCTGGGAAATAATTCTTTTTCGAGCAAAGCCACTTTCAATCCGCTGTTTCTTAAAGCTATTGTTGCCGTTGAACCGGCAGGACCCGCTCCAATTATAATTACATCAAAAATTTTTATTTCATTCATTGACAAAATGCTTATCTAAAACTCGCAAACAAAAATGCTTCTTTTTGAATTGAAAAGGAAACGAATCTGATTTTTGATAAAGTGAAATCAAATTATCTTAACAAATCGAGTGTTATTAAGGTTTGTAAGTTCAAAATTATATGCTCACATTTTTTAAATTAATCCACATTATGGAAATGAACATCCTGTTTTGCTGATGTTTAAAAGGTTTTTTTCCACAACAAAAATTATTAATTAATTTTAAAAGAATTTATTCAATATAATTGAAAGTAATTGCAATTTTAAGAAAGCATGATAAAACCATTTATGAAACGTGTTTTAACAAATTTTATATTTGTCGTTTCATTCATTTATATTTTTACATATAACGCTAAAGCACAGAAAACTGAAATTGGTGCTATGGTTGGCGGTGCAATGTATTATGGTGATATCATCAATGATTTTATTTTAAACTCTTCCAAAGGTTCTGCTGGACTATTTATTAGATATCACTTAAACGAAGATGTTTCGGTAAAATATGCTGCAAGTTATTGCAGAGTTGGAGGAGCTGATTCAACCAGTTCCAGTGATTATCAAAAAAACAGAAACTTATCTTTTTGGAGCGATATTTTTGAAGCTTCAGTTCAACTGGAATTTAATTTTGTAAAAGATATTATCAGAGGACGGAGGCTAAGAAACAGATTTATTCCTTATGCAACTGTTGGACTAGGAGCTTTTTCTTTTTGGAGTTATGCTACAAACCCAAATACCGGCCTTCCTGTAAAACTCAAAAGTTTACATACTGAAGGTTTATCCTATGCACCATATGGCGTTTGCCTTCCAATTGGGTTAGGTTTAAAATATAAGATTACCTCAAATATTACTTTAGGTCTTGAAGCTAATGTACGCTTTACAAACACCACTTACATTGATGATATTGGAGGAGTAACTGCAACTTATCCCTCACAAAAAGTGCTACGAAGTTTGACAGCATTAGTGATGTACGACAGATCAAAAGCAAGATACAATCCTGCAACCGGTTATAGTGGAGGAAATGAAGGTGGCTTGAGAGGTAAAATTGCAATAAATGATATCTATGCCTTATTTGGAGTATCACTGAGTTACCGAATAGAATTTGTTAAGTTTGGGGTAAACCATGGAAAGTCTGTATTAAAGCTCAGATACTTCTAATCATTTTAAATATTTTAGTCCTATTTATAAGCAAAAATAATTTCTTTTCTACTTCGAAAACTTTTGTTTGCTTGAACAGGTATTAACCTTACTTTTGCACCCAATTTTTAAAACACTCATGGACAGAAATTCAATTATTGGCCTCGTACTTATCTTTGTGATTATTATTTCGTTTGCTTATTTAAATCAGCCAAATGAAACAGAGCTAAGGGCAGCTAAACAACAACGCGATTCATTAACAAGAGTACAAGCTCGCGAAGACAGTGCAAATTTGGTTGCAGCAATTTCACAAGTAATAAAAACAGATTCAATATCCACAGAAATAATTGATACAGCAGCTTCAAACAATCGCTTAGGTGTATTTGGTGCTTTTGCTAATGGAACAGAATCTTTTTCAACTATCGAAAACGAAGAAATTAAAGTAACCCTATCAAATAAAGGTGGTCGTGTATACTCTGTTCAGTTAAAAAAACAAAAACGCTCAGATGGTTCTCCCCTAATTTTATTTGACGGACCAACAAACGATTTCTCTTATGCTTTTGCTACTTCAAATTCAAAAGCTATAAACACATCGGAACTATATTTTACTCCGCAAAAAAGTGCTGAGGGCAAAACACTTTCGATGAGAATAAACCTAAGCGAAACTCAATACATCGAACAAAAATATACGCTTACCGAAAATGAAAACATCGTTACCTATCATCTCAATTTGGTAGGAATGGAAAATATAATCGCTCGTAACACTAACTATCTCGACCTAAATTGGGAAAGTCATATTCCTCAACAGGAAAAAACTTTTGATGCAGAAGATCGTGCAACAACTGTGCATTACAGATATGTTGATGATGAGCCGGGAAAATTAACAGAAACCAAAGCTGAAAAAGAAGCTTTAAAAACGCCTATTCAATGGATCTCTTTTAAACAGCAATATTTTAACACCACGTTAATTGCCGATAAATCTTTTGACAATGGTAACATTGAAACTAAAAATGACGAAAGCAAAAAAACTGTTAAAACGCTTTCGGCAAGTTTAAGTATTCCTTATAATCATGGGGCAAGTGAATCTTTTGGAATGAAATTTTATTATGGCCCCAATCACTACAAAACATTAGCAAAACTTAATATCGAATTGGAGAGAATTGTTCCAATGGGTTGGGGTATTTTCAGATGGGTAAATACTTATGTTGTTGTAAATGTTTTCTATTTCTTAAACCAATATGTTTCGAGTCTTGGAATCATAATCCTATTGCTAACACTAATTGTAAAAACAGTTTTATTTCCACTCGTATACCGCTCTTATTTATCTGCTGCTAAAATGCGAATTTTAAAACCTGAGCTTGATGAAATAAAAGCAAAGCATGGTGATGATATGCAAAAGGTTCAATCAGAAAACATGAAGATGTATCGCAAAGCCGGAGTAAATCCTCTTGGTGGTTGTGTTCCGGTTTTACTCCAAATGCCAATATTAATTGCCATGTTTCAGTTTTTCCCTTCAGCATTTGAGCTGAGGCAGCAAGCATTTTTATGGTCGAGCGATCTATCAACTTACGATTCGATTTTCTCTCTTCCTTTTATGATTCCTGGTTATGGAAATCATGTGAGTTTGTTTGCCATTTTGATGACAGCTTCTTCTATTTTTTATACTGTTTACAACAATCAAATGACTGGAGTAACCGGGCAAATGAAATGGATCAGTTATTTTATGCCACTCATATTTTTGTTTATGCTAAACAGTTATGCTGCCGGCTTAAATTATTATTATTTCCTTTCGAATTTGGTAACCATTGCGCAACAATTAGGTATAAGAAGATTTGTTGATGATAAAGCATTGCATGAACAAATTCAGGAGAGCAAAAAGAAACCTGTAACTAAATCTAAGTTCCAAACAAAACTTGAAGACATTGCTAAAAAACGCGGTGTTGACATCAATCAAGGAAAGAAATAATTTCAAACCATTTGAAATATTCGAAACGCTGCTCAATTGAGTGGCGTTTTTTTTGACATAAACTATTTGCTATAACACAAAAGCACGAATAAGCAGTTTTTATAATACACAAAGATTCAATATTCTATTTGTGTCTTACTAATCTTTGTGAGCTTTGTGTTAAAAATAATTACTCTTGTTATATAAAAATTGCATCACACAAACCATTGTAATCAAATCAAAATCAAATTTGATTATTCATCGCATTCGTGATTTTTCGTTTTCCCATGATAGTTATATCTTCTCCACCTACTGCCGACTTCATAATTCTAAAAATAAAAAAGCCACCGAAGTTGACGCGAACATCAGCTTGGCATTTTGCGTGCAGTTGTGTTAGTATCGAAACAGAATTCCGACTGTCGTTTTAATTTTTATTTTTGAAAACCTATGGCAAAGAAAACAACAAATGAATTATTACTCCCCGATGAAGTTTTGATTAATAAAATCTATTTAATCAGAAATCAAAAAGTAATGATAGATTATGATCTTGCAGAACTATATGGCGTAGAAAACAAAAGACTTAAGGAACAGGTTAGAAGAAATATTGAAAGATTTCCTGAAGACTTTATGTTTCAATTGTCAGCTGAAGAGTATCTTTCTTTAAGGACGCAAATTGCGACCTTAAAGAGAGGAGAACATTCAAAATATCTTCCTTTCGCATTTACCGAACACGGAGTGCTAATGCTCTCAAATGTTTTGAACAGCAAAAGAGCGATACAAATAAGTATTCAAATTGTGCGCATTTACACTAAGCTTCGTGAAATGCTTTTAACGCATAAAGATATGTTATTGAAGCTGGAAGAAATGGAAAAGAAAATTGGCAAACAGGATACTAAAATAAAACTTGTTTTTGATTACCTGAACCAATTTATCAAACAACAAGAAAAACCAAGAAAGTTGATTGGCTTTAGGAACAACAAATAATAAAGTTTGCTCGAACTGACTAATAAAATTATTTATTCAACGGATTTAATTTGCTGTTCCGTTTGCCATAAATAAAATAAACTACAAAGCCAAAAAGCATCCATAAAAATGCACTTAATTGTGTTGCTGCAGGTAACGAAATAATCATTGCAGTACAAACCAAAATTCCAAGAATAGGAACAAGTGGAAC
>CAIUEQ010000056.1 GCA_903898215.1 uncultured Bacteroidota bacterium
AGATATATTATGAACATACGAAAAAGCGATTTTAAAAGGCGCTTTACACAATTATCTTAAAATTATTAATAATTATAATGATTCGAGAACATCAATTATGGCCTGAGCTTTTAATAAACATTCATCATATTCCTGAGCAGGATCACTATCAAAAGTAATGGCACTACCAACTTCATAACTTAAATATTTTGTAGTGGAATTGTATTGCATACTTCGTATCACAACGTTGAAATCAAAATCGGTATTCGGTAAAATATATCCAACGGCACCGCTGTATAAACCACGTTTAGTGAGCTCAAATTTTTCTATCAATTGCATGGCACTTATTTTTGGTGCGCCTGTCATGCTGCCCATTGGAAATGCATTTTTTATCGCATCAACAAAATGAATTTCTTCATTTAATGTAGATGATACTGTTGAAATCATTTGATGAACATGTTTGAAACTATATATCCCAAACAACTCATCAACATCTACACTTCCTGTTTTTGATGATCGTGCTAAATCGTTTCTCACCAAATCAACTATCATTAAATTTTCGGCTCTCTCTTTTTCCGAATTCAACAGTTCATGTTTTAACAGTTCATCTTCTTCATCAGAAATACCTCTTTTAATCGTTCCTTTTATGGGTTGAGAAAATAATTTATCTCCTTGTTTTTTCATAAAACGTTCAGGACTGGCACACATTAAAAACTGATCATTGTATTTAAAAAAAGAAGCAAATGGTGTGGGAGATCTTTTAGTAAGCAAGCTGTAAACATTGGCCGGATCGATCTCTACCTCTTTGGCAAAAAACTCCACACAATAATTTAATTCGTAAACATCACCTTCAATAATATGCTGGCGTATGCTTTCAACATTATTAATATATTCATTCCGATGAACACGTTCGGTTAGTTTAATTGACAACTTTTTGAAATTGTTTCTCACCGAAATCCCGTTGATGATTTCAACTAAATGCTCCTCTCCATTGATGTTTCCTTTTTTATCAATTGAAAGAAAATGTATTGGCTCAAAAAAATACAGATCCGAATAACCAATTCCATTGGGATGAGATGAATTGAGTTTTTCAATTTCATTTTTCAGATCATAAGAAAAATATCCAAAAACAGGATGCTGATTATTTCCTAAATCCTTTGGAATAAAACTTTTTAAATTTTCAAATGCATTTCCAAAATCACATTTTATTTCACGCTTCACCCCTGCTGCAAGCATAAATTCTATATCGTGCAAACCACAAGCATTTTCAGAAAAATTATTATCCAACAACATGCAAACATTAAATTGAGATGCCCAATGCAATGCCTTTTCTTTAAATAAAATAATCTCTTCTTTATTCAACTTCATGTTTCCTAAATTCATTTGATGGTAATTGTATCACAGGAATTTGTTCAACAATCACTTCCACTTTTCCAACTCCGTTTAACATTCCTAAATGCTTTGCAGCACGTGCACTCACATCAATAATTCGTTTTGGCGAACGTGGTCCTCTATCATTTATTTCAACAATAACCCACTTACCTGTTTTAATATTTGTAACCCTCACTTTTGAACCGAATGGTAAAGTTTTATGAGCAGCAGTCAACTTTTTTCCGCTGTAAATTTCTCCGCTTGTAGTTCTTCTTCCATTAAATTTATGCGCGTAATACGATGCTGTTCCTTGTTCTTTATAAACCGAACCTGATTGCGATGAATCTTGTTGTGCAAAACCTGCAATAGAAATCATCAACATTACTGCGAGATGGAAAAATTTATGTTTAATTTGAACCTGCATTTGTTGCAATATAAAAAAAGATGACAACGAACAAACCATTGGCCGAACGTGTGAGGCCAAAAAAACTTTCAGAATATATCGGTCAGGAACATTTAACCGGTGAAGGAGCTGTATTATTTGAAGCGATAAAAAATAAAAATATCCCTTCAATGATCCTCTGGGGACCACCGGGTGTTGGGAAAACCACGCTTGCTAAAATTATTGGCAACGAACTTGGATTGCAATTTTATCAATTAAGTGCGGTGAGTGCTGGCGTTGCCGAAGTGCGAAAAATAATTGAAGATGCAAAGATGTTCGGCAAAGTTTTATTGTTTCTGGATGAGATCCATCGTTTCAATAAAAGTCAGCAGGATGCTTTGCTTGGAGCTGTTGAAAATGGCAGTGTCATTCTTATCGGAGCTACAACCGAAAACCCATCATTTGAAGTAAACAATGCACTGCTTTCCCGTTGTCAGGTTTATGTTTTAAAAGAATTAGAAGTTGATTCGTTGCAAAAAATTGTTGCTGATGCCATTGCTCATGATGAGTTGTTGAAACAGAAAAAAATTGTGCTCCAAGAAACCGATGCGATGTTTATGTTCAGCGGTGGTGATGCACGAAAATTATTAAATATTTTAGAACTTATCTGCAATCAACCTCAACAAGAAATTGTTGTTACAAACCAAACTGTCACAAAACTTTTGCAACAAAAAATTGCATTGTACGATAAAGGTGGTGAAGAACATTACAATATCATTTCGGCATTTATCAAATCGATGAGAGGTAGCGACCCTAATGCGACAGTGTATTGGCTTGCACGAATGTTGGATGGTGGTGAAAGCATTGAATTTATTGCTCGCAGAATGATTATTTTAGCAAGCGAAGATATCGGAAATGCAAATCCGAATGCCTTGCTTTTGGCAACAAATACTTTTCAGGCAATACAAATTATCGGGATGCCTGAGGCAAGAATTATTCTTTCACAATGTGCAACTTATTTGGCTTCATCAGTAAAAAGTAATGCCAGCTATTTAGCAATTGATGAAGCAATGAGTACAGTTAAAAAAACCGGACAGCTACCTGTTCCTCTTCACTTGAGAAATGCTCCAACAAAACTGATGAAGCAACTCAACTATGGAAAAGATTATGCCTATGCACATGTTTTCGAGAACAATTTTATTGAACAAGAATTTCTTCCTGAAAAAATTGCAGGAACAACATTTTATGATCCTGGAAATAATGCCAGAGAAAATGAACTGAGGATTTTTTTAAAAAACAGATGGAAGGAGAAGTATGAGTATTGAGGTTGTTTGATTGTTTGGTTGTTTGAGAGTTTGATTGTTTGGTTGTTTGACGTTTGGTTGTTTGATTGTTTTGTTGTTTGATTGTTTGAGAGTTTGAGGGTTTGAGAGTTTGATTTTTTGATGTTACGATTGCTTTTGACCTTAAACTTATTTCGGAATAAAAAATATTGTAACATTGTTGTACAATTAAAAAAATATGAAAAAAACTACTCTACTTCTACTCGCCTCATTTTATTTTTTTTCTGCAGGTGCACAAACAAAAATTTATAATTCATCTTCTTTTGAAATAATATTTTCGTTTGCGAAAATCCAAAAAGGAGGAAATGAAATAAACAGTAATTTACGTTTTTCACCTGTGTTTAATTTTCAAAGTTTAGTGAACTACGACATCTCACAAGGTTTTGGCATCTTCCACGGAATGGCAATTCGTAACGTTGGTTTTATCTATGATATTCCTGGATCTGATTCGATGATGAAATACCGAACTTATAATATTGGTATTCCGTTGGGAATAAAAATCGGAAACATCAAAAACGGTTTCTTTATTTATGGAGGTTATGAATTTGAAATGCCTTTTCATTACAAGGAAAAATTATTTATCAATGATGACAAAAAAGACATCACAAGTATTTGGTTTAGCAATCGCACAAATTGGTATACACAATCTGTTTTTATCGGTTTCAATGCTAAAAGCGGTTTCAATATAAAACTCAAATATTACCTTGACGGTTTCTTCAATCAGGATTATGTTGGAACCTATAATGGCGCTCGTATCAAACCATTTCAGGACATGAATGCACATGTGATTTATTTTTCCTTAAACTGGAACTTGTTTAAAGATGTAAAAAATTATGGCAAGGAATTCAGAAAACCCAAGTCAAAAACAGAAGCTAAAAGTTATAGCTATATCATCAGTCACGATCGGTAAAAACCAAATCACAACTTCAAATCATTCTAAAAAAATTACCCTAAAGATTACTTAGAAAAGGTACGCAGGTAATTTACCAAATCACCGGGACCGCTAGAAGTTCCGAATGAGCCATCAATATCGCTTTCGTTATCAATCATTCTTCTCTTCAAAGACGACATATCTTTGTGAACATAAAAAACTCTATAAAATATAGCACCATCCGACTGAGATTGAAATGCAAGAGAGGTGAAATCAGCAGGTGGTGTTTCTAAATATGCTGCTTTATTTCCATCACCTTTTCCACCGGCACCATGACAAGAACGGCATAACATACTATACGTTTCTTTTCCTGATTTTATTGATGCAGCATCGGCTTTAAAAGGATTAATTAGCTTGTCATATTTCTCCGGAACTTTCTTTGGATCTTCCGGAAAATTAAATGAATATGCCATTATCGCAAATACGATAACAACTGTGAGTGCAATTAAATTTTTCATCTTTTTTGAATTAAAACATAAAACAAAATTGAGTAAAAAACACCATACAAAACTTTTACAAATAACAATGTGAATGCTTGATTAAAGCTTCACCCGACATGATAAATTTATTTTAACTTTAAAACATTATTCATAATAATTTCGAACTTGTTTTTTACCAATATTCACAAACTTAGCGGCACTAAAATGTTACTCACCAAGTGTGATTTTTTTTTGAATAAGAAAACAATGGACTTTATTCTAAGGCAATCAGATTAAATACCAGAAAGGAAAATCGTTTCTAAAAAGTAAACAAATTTCACAATATAAATGATCGATGAATTGCCGGCTTAGTGTATAAAACTTTTAAATCAATCCGATAACAAACAAAAAAATTATTTTGCATAAGTGCGCAGGTAATTTACCAAATCGCCCGGTGTACGTGTTTGTCCGAATGAGCCATCAATAACATCATCATTATCAGGAATGCGTTTTTTAAATGAAGGCATATCTTTATGTCCCAAATAAATTTTATACAATAACGCTCCATCAGTTTGATTTTGAAAAGCAGCTGAAGTAAAATCTGCAGGAGAGTTATTTAAATTTGCAGCTCTTTTTCCATCGCCTTTTCCACTTATGCCATGACATGTTATGCAGTGTTTATTATAGATCTCTTTGCCTGCTTTTATAGATACTGCATCTGACTTAACAGGGTTTTTTAAATTTTCATATTTTTCCGGAACCTTCCAAGGGTCTTCGGGTAAAATAAATGAAAAGAAACTTGTTACAGAAGTAACAACAACAATTAATGCTAATAACTTTTTCATTTTTTTTGTGATTAAATTGTACAACAAATATGATAGCGTTTGCATAAATAATTTACATGCAAATTGCGATTCAAAATTAAAGCAAAATAAAAATGAAAACACTTGGTATACCGCAAGTTAAAGGATGTATTTTATCAGGTTTGGGGTTGGTGTTTGTGAGTTTGATTGTTTGTTTGATGTTTGGGGGTTTGATTGCTTGGTGATCTGTTTGGATGGACTTTTTTTATCTGTAGAACTTGTCACTTCACGTATTATTTTCCATTGTCACTTCGAGTTTTAATTTCAATTGTCACTTCGAGTTTTAATTTCATTGTCACTTCGAGTTCATCGAGAAGTATGTTTGTCTTGAGCATTCTGCTCCTAGGGAACTGTTCTCTCCCGATAGCTATCGGGATCGAACTGACAAGTAGGTTTAATTTTTAATCAATCTTCAATTGCTTCAATTCCGAGTTGTTTTATTCGCTCAATATTTTGTTTCATTGCCTTGAGGATTTCAGGTGCGTGTCCTTCCCAATCAGTAACTTCATTAATAACTCGAAGTGGATTTTTAGTGCGATACGACTTTGTTGGATTACCCGGAAATTTTTTGTCGGTTAAATTTGGATCATCTTCAAAATGTCCTGTTGGTTCTACGATATAAATTCTTCCAATACCATCGCCAATGGAAAGTTCGGCTCCCCAAATTGCAGCATCTAAAGTGGCAGTTAAATAAACATACTTAGCAATATTTCTTTGTCCGAAGTTTGAATTAAATCCGATTTCAATCAAATCATTTTGTTTCAGATTTGCCTTTGTGCCGTGATAGTATTTTTCTGAATTAAGGTCGTTGATTGTTTCGTTTGACTTATCGATTTGCATGTTTGATTTTAATATTTTTGATGATGATTACAGGTTCAACATATTAAAAATATTGAAGCTAATATCGGATTTATCTTAAAGGTATTATTTCAATTTTCATGTATGGATAGTATGGCAGAGTAGATAATTTTTTGTCTGCATCTAATTTATCGTTAGCCATTAATACCAAATAGATTCCGGCAGGTTCACCTTTTATATATGAAGCCAAAAGGGTTCCATTATCTTCCCATTCTTTTATTATTTCTTGTTCTTTTGGTAATAATTTCATTCTGGTTTCATTGTCTATTCCTTCTAAAAGGATGTCAATCATAAATTTATTCATTTCTTTTTTTTAGTTTATTTTATGTTCAATTATATATTTAGAAAAGTATGCATCAATTATTTAAAACAGGTGGTTAAATCACAAACATAATTCACTGAAAATATTTTCCGAACAAATGACGAAATAAATTTTATTAAACAACAAAACATTGGATGAGTTCAAAATCATTGTTCAAATAACTCGCACTAGAAAGGATGTTAATGAACATAGGGGCAATTCATTGTTTAATTATTGTCAGTTGTATTGACTTTTATTTTCTGTTTGCCTCTTGTTGATAGAACAAGGTCAACAATGTCAGGTGATAATTTTTCGTCTTGCCATTTTCTTTCCTTGTCGATTGATTTGTCAGCAAGTTTAACTGCTTTCAATGCATACTCTGCAGCTATCAATGAATGGTCAGCCATATGTGCAGTAGCAACAGTGTGTCCTGCCGAACGAGCTATTGCAATATCAATTGGGTCTGTCAATTCCTTTGCAACTGCTATAACGTCCAATGAGGCTTTTCGTGCGTCACCTACAGAAGCAATATTTATTGTCCATTCCTTTGCGATTTTAATTGCATTGATCAGACGTGCATCAATTGTTTTTGTGAAGAGAGGCAAAACATTTTCAACGCATTTACAAGCCCATAATATTAATTGTCTATGCTGTTCTTTTGTCAAAGGTCCGCCACGATGTTCTGCTATAAATCGTTTGTCTCTCATTTATTCTTTAACGATGTTTTTTGTTTGTTTCATGTCGTTTTACAATAACAGTAAACGGTTTGCGGTTCGACTTTTATTTTATTCTATTTTTCAGATATCGCAATGTATTTTCTTAATTCAGTTTGTTTTTCTGCTTGTTTTATTAAAAAGTCAGCTACGTCTGCTCTATTAATTCCGCCTATATTAATTCCTTTGAATAATTTGTTTTCAATACGGTATTTCTCTGTCAATTCCTTGTCTAATAGCCTTCCTGGTCTCACAACTGTCCAATTCATATCGGAAGTAGTGATAATTTCTTCCATTTTAGTTTTGTCGGCATAAACGTCTTTTAAAAAATATTTTAAAAACATCTTTACAATCCAAGAAACATAATTTTCACTTTCTCCAGTTCCAAATCCTGTAACAAAAATAAATGGAATATCTATTTTGTTCTCCCTATGTATTTCCACAATTAATTTTGCAAAATCAGAAAAAAGGGTAGTAGCTTTCATATTCTTACCAGTGCCCAATGTTACAATTAGCGCATCTGCATTTTGGATTGAGTTTAATAGGTCAGCTTTATTAGTTGCATTACCAAGTATCATATTTAACGATTTTTTCTCTTCTATTTCAATTTCAGATCGAGAAAGGGTTGTTATCTTATGATTTCTATTTAATCCTCTTTTTACTGTTTCTAATCCTATTCCAGCCGAGGCTCCTATGATTGTTATATTCATTTTGCTTTCTTATTTATTTCGATTGTGAGATGACCAATATCGTTTCGCAGTTAAGAGCAGTTGGGGATTTATACCCAATTTGCTTTCAGAGAAACGTGATGTAAATTAAAAGAAAAAAGTTGACACATTCACAAAAACCCCAACCCGCCTGCAAGCTATTGCTATGCTCGGAGGTTAGGTTGATTTTAGCCGCTGTTATAAGTTGTGCGCCATCCACAGTTTTTTTGTCAGTGTCTGCCGATTAATAACCATGCGGTTCCCTACTTGTGTGTTTTATTCTTAAAACTAGTATTTCTTTTGTGTCTGATTTAATTTGATAAGTCACCCTATAACTGAAAACCACGAATGCTCTGAAGTCTTTATTAGGAGCATCCTTTAATTTGTCCAGTTCGCAAATATTAGGATTGGTTTTAAGGAGGTCAAGACGGGCAATTATAGCACCTTTGACAATTTTTGGAGCTTGGATGCTGTGTTTCTGTAAATAAGTTAGTATGTCTTTGAAATGGTCAAGAGCTTTTCTGTCCCAAATTATTTTGTAGGCAGCAGGTTTTACCATTTAGATAATTCCTTGAGGGCGTCTTTGTGAGAAACGGAATTGCCATTTTCAATTCGTGCTACCGCGTCATTTATTTCCTTGTTGTATTGTCTAAGAGTGATTCGCTCAGTGTCATTATCGACATTTAAGAAACTCTTGATCATTTCAAGAATTAAAGTCTGCTGTTTAGTAGAAAGCAGAGGAAGATAATTGTCAACTTGTTTTTTTATTGCGGTCGCAGTCATGACGGTAATTTTGAATAAACGAATTTACAAAAAAATATATCAAAGGCAAGGTCAGCCAGAGTGTAGTCCGATAACTTGTATTAACGAAAATGAATTTGTAGACCGAATCGCTGTCTTGGAATGATGCCCTGGCGCATTACTTATAACTTATTTATCCCATCTACTCTCCACTCCTTTTCACGATCATATAAAAATTATTTTCGAGAGGAAGATAGCCATATTCATAACAAAAATAATATACAGTACCGGTTTTGGTTTTGTAAATATTGGTATGATAATTAAAATTAAAACTTTTATCGTGAAGCTTTTTTTCGCTCACTTTTATTTTCCCTTCAATGGCAATGGAAAGAATTTCCTGTAATACTTTTCGGTTCTTTTTTAAAATAGAATTGATATTTTTTATTGAAGAGGATGAATCGTAGTTGAGTCGATTATTAAAACTTGTTCGGCATTGGTCGTCACAAAATTTTTTGTCAGACCTGCCCTTCAAAGGCTCGCCACAATTGAGACATTTTCGAGTTTCCATAAGCTATTTTTTATGCAATGTAATAAAATATTATCCCTTTGCAAACGGTTATAATCGGATAAATACGTATATAAACGGAAATGCTACGGCTAACTTTTTGAGGTCGCCACATCTTTGCCTCGTCAAATCGACAAAACTGTTTCTGTAAAAATTGTCCGTATAGCTAGCTGCGAGATGATGGTTGCAAAAACAGAACAAGTAAAAATTAAACACGTTAAAATTTAAAAGTAAAAAGTAAAAATTAAAAAGTTAAAAAATTTCAAACACGTTAAACAAAAAAAATCATGAACAACTTACGAAACAATGTACGCCTAATTGGCAACTTAGGAATGAATCCGGATGTTAAAGAACTAAACGGAGGAAAAAAACTCGCAAAATTTTCGATCGCTACAAGCGAAACTTACAAAGGTGAAGATGGAAACAAAGTAACCGAAACTCAATGGCATAATTTAATTGCCTGGGGCAAGCATGCTGATGTGGTAGAAAAGTATTTAAAAAAAGGAAACGAAGTGGCTATTGAGGGAAAACTCAGCAGCCGTAATTACACCGATAAAGAAGGTGTGAAACGCTATGTTACAGAAATCATCGTGAACGACCTTTTACTTATCGGTGGTAAAAAAGATAAGTAATTATCAACCTGTAAAAATCAAAAAAAAAAGTTGCCGCAAAATTTGTGGCAACTTTTTTTATTTAATGGCAACGAGATTCCTCTTTCAGTTTCCTCACTTTGTTTGGAATAACAGGCAATTATGCGAGACAGAAGATTTGCGGGCGCTAGCGCCCGCAAATCCCAAATAAATATTCTGAGTAATTGTCATCCCAAACAAAGTAAGGGATCTAAAAAGATGATTGTAAAACTTGAATGATGAAAAGTTGAAAAAAAACACTCTGCTTCAAACTACCGTGTCTCGACTCCGCTCGACATGACAGATTTATAACATCATCAATAACTCAATAACCAACACCTACCTCACACTTACTTTCTTCACAGAAGTTTGTTTATCGGCATAAAATATTTTCACAAAATAAATTCCTCCGCTTAACTGCGAGCAATCAATACTACAAGTATTTTGATCTTTCCATTTAACATTCATTTGAAATAATTTTCCGGTGATATCGTACATCTCAAAATGTTCTACTTCATTTTTATTAATAGATATTTCAAAATAATTATCAGCAGGGTTTGGATAAATAGTTACTGCCTCATGAATTTGTTTTACATCATTTATTCCGGTATTAAACACCCCAAAATATTTTGTAATAGAATTGCTTCCGATAATATTTGTTGCACGTAAAGTAACAGCATAAGTTGTTGCCGAATCGAAAGTGATTTTAGGATTTTGTGAGGTTGAAGTTGTGCCTCCAACAAACGAAACTTTATTTGGCACAAAGGTCCATTTCCAAGCATTTGGCATTGGAGAACCTGTACTCGAATCGTATAAATTTACAACAGTAACGGGTGAAGTATTCCCAACAACACTTGAACCGAAATTTGCAGTTGGTCCTTGCGCAACGGTAATATAATTTACTCTTACCGTATCGTCACTTCCTGCATTGTAAGTAACTTTTAGCGTTACTGTATAAGTCCCATTTGAAGTGAAAAATATTTTTGGAGTAACAGAAGTTGCACTTGTTCCTCCTGTAAAAGAAAATGTACTTGGAGTGATGGTCCACAAATATGATTTTGGTGTATTTAAACTTGAACTAGTTAAGATACAAGTATCATTTGAGTTAGCTGTAAAAGTTGTTTTGTTGGCAGCAAAATTTGCCAAGCCATTAAACACATCAGCTCTCACACTATCGCGATATTTTATTGTTGTAGCTGCACCTGTTCCTGTTGTAACATCAATTTCAAGGATAGGAATTTTTTTGCCATTGGTAAACCATTTGTATTCTGTTTTATTATGAGCAACCGGAATTGGAAAAGGTATTTGAGTAACGGCAACGGTATCGGTTTGTTGAACAACACTTTTTACACGAACGCAATTAAAAGTACCATAAGGAGTTGTTAGGGTTCCCCAACCATCAACCACATTTATTCGTTTACCTGATGATGCAAGTGTTGCAACAATTAAATTCACTTGGTTTGTATAGTAAGAACTCGTATCACGATTTCCATAAGCTAAAGGAAATTTATAAACCACATCTTTTCCTAAATAAGGTTGAGTTAATGGGAGTCCGCTAACTGAAAATCCTCTTCCATCTACAACATAATTTGAAGTACTTTTTGTGTAAAACGAATACACATTTGTAGCTGATGCTAAAGTAAAACTGATATCAGGATCTTGCGTTCCGTAACTAGATGAACTGAATGCAGAATAATAACCGATATTGGTATTCAATACACTTTTAAAAGAAATAATATCCTGAAAATTTGGAACAAGATTGCTAAAATCCCAGGTACGATTTGCTCCTGTATCGTTAAGCATTGTGCTAACATTAACGGCTGAAGTGCTGTAACGAACAGTATCGTTAACATTAGCCATATCTGTTGAAGTAACGGTAATTTGTGCGTTGGCTAATGCACAATACATCATAGCAATTAGTAGAATTTTAGTTTTCATATTTCAAGAGTTTAGTTTTTAATATAAAACAATGTTAACCAAATTGATGGATTATGGAAATTAAAAATGCCAACTTGATGCAATTTCAATTTAATGAAAATAAAAAAGTATGTATCACTTTGTTGTAAAAAACGAATTAAAAAAACATGCAATCACTGATTTTTTTTTAACACACTAGAGACTAAAGGAAAATAATTGTTGCTCCTTTATGCCTTAACTTTTATAAAAATTCTTCGTGCGCTTTGTGGTAAAAAAATAACATATGACCTACAAACATTCAAACACACAAACAACAACCCTTAACCTAAAACATCTCCACAGCTGTTTAAAACTTTTTAAAGCAAATTATTATTCACTTAACAATATTTGATAATCATTGTAAAAAAAATCTAACCCTATTTTTATCATGGCGAAAAAGAACAGCGAGAGAAAAATTTTTGTCTTAGACACTTCAGTTATATTATACGATCACAATGCAATAAAAAATTTTCAGGAACACGATGTAGCAATTCCAATTACGGTTTTAGAAGAACTTGATAATTTTAAAAAAGGAAACGATACCATCAATTTTGAAGCAAGGGAATTTATCCGTTATCTCGATAAACTTTCAGGTGAATATACTTTGAGTGATTGGATTCCAATTAATGGTCGTGGTCGTGGCAACTTCAAAGTGATTATGCAGGAGCGTTCGAAAATGGATGCTGAAAAAATATTTGGAGAACGAAAAGCCGATCACAGAATTTTGAATGGTGCGCTTGCAATGGCTGAGCAAAATCCCGACAGAAAGGTGATCATGGTTACAAAAGATGTGAACCTTCGTTTAAAAGCAAAATCATTAAACCTTATTGCCGAAGATTATCAAACCGGAAAAATAAAAAACCTTGATACCCTTTATACCGGACGAACCATCGTTGAAAAAGTTAAAGCAAGTGTAATTGAAACTATCTATGCAAAAGGATTTGTTAGCTACGAAATGGTTTTTAAACAGAAGCCTTTAGCCAATCATTATTTTGTTTTAAAGAATGATAAAACTTCGGTGCTGTGTTATTATAATCCTGTAAACGAAAGCATCGAAAAAATTGATAAACGAAGTGCTTATGGAATTAAACCCCGCAATGCCGAACAAACTTTTGCTATGCATGCAGTGATGAATCCAAATGTTTCGTTGGTTACCATTCAAGGTGTTGCAGGAACAGGAAAAACTTTACTGGCATTAGCTGCTGCACTCGAACAAAAAACAAACTACCGACAAATATATTTAGCTCGTCCGATTATTCCTTTAAGCAATCGCGATATTGGATTTTTGCCCGGTGATATCAAATCGAAAATAAATCCATACATGGAACCCTTGTGGGATAATTTAAAATTTATCCAAAATCAATGGAAAGAAACCGATAAAGAATATCAGAAAATCACGGATATGATAAACACTGAAAAGTTGATGGTTACTCCGCTTGCATATATCAGAGGAAGAAGTTTATCAAACATCATGTTTATTATTGATGAGGCGCAAAACCTTACTCCGCTTGAAGTTAAAACCATCATCACTCGTGCTGGCGAAGGAACAAAAATTGTTTTTACCGGAGATATTTTTCAAATTGATACACCGTATTTAGATTCGCAATCAAACGGACTTTCAAATTTAATAGATAGAATTAGAGACAATCATTTGTACGCACATATCACTTTAGAAAAAGGCGAAAGAAGTGAACTTGCAAATTTGGCGAATGTGATGTTGTAGTTTTTTGTTTGATTGTTTGTGTGTTTGAAGTTTTTTTCAATTAATAAATATCTTTACATCATGAATAACGAAATTCTTTTTAGCGAACGCCAAAATTACAGAACAAGACGGAATGGGATTCTACTTTTAGCTTTATCTGTATATTTTATTTTCAGATCTTACAATAATAT
>CAIUEQ010000057.1 GCA_903898215.1 uncultured Bacteroidota bacterium
ATTGGTACAATGGATTAGCAGAAAAATACAAATCACTGTTAGAAATTATTGCCAACCGAAAGTTAATAACCTTTTTAATTTTGTTGATTTTTTGCATTGCATCGGGATTTCTTGGGAATATTTTACCTACTGGTTTTATCCCTAATGAAGACCAAGGGACAATATATGCAAATATCATCACACCCTCGGGAGCTACATTAGAAAGAACAGAAAGTGTTGTTGATGCAATCCAGCAAGCAGCAAATAAAACAGAGGGCGTTCAATCAGTTTCAACTCTAGCCGGCTTTAGTTTATTGTCAGACGGCTCAGGAGCATCATTTGGTATGAATCTGATTAGTTTAAAAAATTGGAACGAAAGAAAAAAATCTGATAAAGAAATTATCGAATTATTAAGAGAAAATACAAAGCATATTAAAGATGCCAAAATCGAGTTTTTCACACCTCCACCAATACCTGGTTATGGAAACACAAGTGGTTTTGAGTTAAGGTTATTAGATAAAACCCGCCAAGGAAATTTAAAACAAATAGAGGAAGTTTCATCAGCTTTTGTGAAAGAATTAAATAACCGGCCAGAAATTTCGAATGCATTTACAACTTATGATGCAAGTTTTCCTCAGTTTTTAATAAGCATTGACAATGCAAAGGCTGCACAGAAAAGTGTGGTAGTTGCTGATGTATTAAATACATTGCAGGCATACTTAGGTAGCGAATACGCTACTAATTTTATTCGTTTCGGACAAATGTATAAAGTAATGGTGCAGGCTCTTCCAGAATACAGAGCCAAGCCCGAAGATGTATTGAAACTGTATGTAAAAAATAGAAACGATGAAATGGTTCCCGTTTCGGCTTTTGCAACCATAGAAAAAGTGTATGGTCCCGAATTGGTTACACGTTATAATATGTACCCATCAGCAATTGTAAATGGAGAGCCATCACCAGGTTATAGCAGCGGTCAGGCTATAGCTGCGATTAAAGACGTTGCAAAGGAAAAATTACCGAAAGGATTCGATTATGATTGGGCCGGTTCATCAAGAGATCAGGCTGAATCAGGAAATGAAGCAATCTTTATATTTATTATCTGTATGCTATTTGTTTATCTATTATTATCCGCTCAATACGAAAGTTTTTTATTGCCCTTACCTGTAATCCTTTCGTTACCAACCGGAATATTTGGTGCGTTTTTTCTACTGCTTTCATTGGGGCTAGAAAACAATATTTATGCTCAGGTAGCAATGATTATGTTAATAGGATTATTAGGCAAAAACGCAATTCTTATCATAGAATTTGCATCTATGAAACATAGAGAAGGTAATACACCAGTACAAGCTGCAATTGAAGGAGCAACTGTGAGACTAAGGCCAATAATAATGACATCATTTGCATTTATAGCAGGATTAATTCCTTTGATGTTTGCTTCAGGAGCAGGTGCAATTGGAAACAAAACAATTGGTGCTGCTGCAGCTGGAGGTATGTTATTTGGTACCCTATTCGGAGTTATTTTAGTTCCGGGGTTGTATGTGGTATTTGCCACACTTGCAGAAAAAATTTCAGGCAAAGGGATAAAAATTAAGGAAGAAAAAGCATTAACAGAAAGTTAAAATATGAAAAGATTTGTAATGATATTTAGTATGGTTTTTCTTTTAATAGTTAGTTGTAAAACTACGAATACTATTGAAACCTCAACTGTAAAATCAACACCTGAAACTTTTTCAGACAAAAAAGATACAACATCCTCAGCTCTCATTAACTGGCAACTTTTTTTTGAAGATACCTTGTTAGTAGCTTTAATCGATACTGCACTAAAAAATAGCCCTGATATATTAATGGTCATGCAAAAAATTGAAATTGCAAGGTCAGATATGAGGTTAAATAAAGGAGCAATGTTCCCTTTAATTTCAGGAGGGGCAGCATTGTCTCAAAGAAAATTCGGACGATATACCATGGATGGTGCTGGAAATATGACAACAGAAATTACTCCCGGGCAAATGGTTCCCGTTCATCTTCCAGACTATTTTGCTGGATTGCAAACAGCTTGGGAAGTTGATATCTGGGGAAAACTCAAGTATAAAAAGAAAGCCTCAATTGCTCGTTACCTCAAAAGTGTAGACGGAAAAAATTTAGTTGTTACCAACTTGGTTACTGAAATTGCAAATACTTATTACGAGTTACTTTCTTTAGATAATGAATTGGATATTTTACGGCAAACCATAAATTTACAACAGGATGCTTTTAATATTATCACAATTCTTAAAGAAGCCGGGATTGCTAATGAATTTGCAGTCAAACAATTTGAAGCACAAGTGTTAAATTCACAAGGTTTAGAATTTGAAGTGTTGCAAAAAATTACAGAAAATGAAAACAAATTGAATTTTTTATCCGGCAGATTTCCACAAAACGTTCTTCGAGAAAAATCAAAATTCTTCACCCAAATCCCAAAACAAATTCAAGTAGGAGTTCCTTCTGATTTATTAAAAAACAGACCCGATATTAGACAAGCAGAGTTTGAATTGATGGCTTCGATTAGCGATGCAAATTCTGCCAAAGCTGCATTTTACCCGTCTTTTATTATAACTGGTTATCTGGGTTATCAAGCATTTAATTCTTCATTTTTATTTACATCACCTGAATCAATGGCCTATTCTGTTTTAGGGAATTTAACAGCTCCATTAATCAATAGAAGTGCAATTAAAGCACAATTTAAATCTGCCAAAGCAAAGCAAATTGAAGCAATGTATCATTATCAAAAAATAATTTTGAATGGATATGTTGAAGTATCTAATGAATTGTCAAATATCAAAAATTTGGAACAGATACATTCTTTGAAAACCAAAGAAGTTGATGCTTTGACACAGTCAATTCAAATATCCGGTGATCTATTTAAAGCTGGAAGAGTTAACTACCTTGAAATTTTGTTAACCCAACGCAATACACTTCAATCAAGATTAGATTTAGTGAATGCAAAAAAGAGACAATATAATGCTGTAATAAATATATATAAAGCATTGGGCGGTGGGTGGAAATAAAAAATGAAATTGAATTAGTATAACTCAATGGCATACATGACATGTGTCATACTTTAACTTGCCAATAAGATATTTATTCGTATACATAATTTTAACATTTTATACGAAATATATCTTATGTCAACTCCTGAAAAATGTGCCTGTGGCAATGATGATGAAGATGGATTAATTGAACGATTGGAAGAAATTATTTCTTCATATAAAGAAACTCCCGGAGCATTAATACCAGTTCTTCAAGCTACTCAAAGTTTGTTTGGATATATTCCACAAAAAGCAATTCTGAAAATTTCAGAAATCCTTAATGAACCGTTATCTTCAATTTTTGGTGTCATCACTTTCTATTCTTTCTTCTCCTTAAAACCTCGCGGAAAATATTTGATTAGGGTTTGTATGGGAACAGCTTGTTATGTTCAAGGAGCAAACGAAGTATTAACAGCATTACAACAACAACTTGAAATAAAAGTTGGTGAAACCACTCCTGATAAATTATTTACTTTAGATATCGGAAGATGTTTTGGTGCATGCGGCCTCGCTCCCATTATCATGGTAAATGATGATGTACATCAATTTGTAAAATCATCAGCTGTAGCAAAAATTATTAAAAATTACAGATTACACGAACCTAAAACTGTGGAGGTACAATCATGATGGATTTAAATAAATTGATGTGCCCTATAAAAAGTTCATCCGAATTACTTGCGCTCCATCAAACAATTATTGATAGCAAAGAATTCAAATCGGATAAGATTTACATATGTGCCGGTGGTGGCTGTATTGCTTCCGGATCAATGAAAGTGAAAGATGCAATTGCTGCTCAGTTGGAACAAGCTCAGTTAAATGATAAAATAAGTATTGTTGAAACAGGATGCCTTGGCCCTTGTGCGCTCGGACCAGTAATGATAATTGGTAAAGATGAAACATTTTATCAGAATGTTAAGCCAAAAGATGCTCACGAAATTGTTGAACAACATATAAAAGGAGATACAATTGTTGAACGTTTGATTCATCCCGTTGGCGAAAAAAAAGTTGCAAAACGATCAGATATTCCCTTCTTCAAAAACCAGAAAAAAGACGTTTTAAGAAATTGCGGAAAGATTAATCCTACAAAAATTGCCGATTATATTTCCTTTGGTGGATACCAAGCACTCAGCAAAGTGTTAACCGAAATGACAAGCGAGAAAGTTGTGAGCGAAGTAACTATTTCTGGTCTTCGTGGTCGAGGTGGCGCAGGTTTTCCAACTGGAGTAAAATGGGGTTATGCAAGCAAAAGTAAAGACCCGATAAAATATATTTTATGTAATGCAGATGAAGGTGATCCTGGTGCATTTATGGATCGAAGTATTTTGGAAGGTGATCCTCACAGCGTGCTCGAAGGAATGATCATTGGTGCTTATGCGATTGGAAGTTCTCAAGGTTATATTTATGTCAGAGCCGAATATCCATTAGCTGTTGAACGTTTTCAAATTGCCATCGATCAGGCCCGTGAGTTTGGTTTATTGGGAGAGAATATTTTAGGCTCAGGTTTTAATTTCGATCTTGAAATAAGAAAAGGCTCTGGAGCATTTGTTTGCGGAGAAGAAACTGCATTGATGGTTTCTATCGAAGGTAAACGTGGCGAACCTCGCCCCCGCCCTCCTTTTCCGGCCGAAAAAGGTTTGTGGAATAAACCAACTGTGCTAAATAATGTTGAAACATTTTCAAACATTCCTCAACTTATTTTAGAAGGTGGTGAGCATTACGCGAAGACAGGAACTGATAAAAGTAAAGGAACAAAAATATTCGCACTTGCCGGAACTGTTAAAGTTTCGGGACTTGTGGAAGTTGCAGTTGGAACTCCATTACGTGAACTGGTGTTTGATATTGGAGGTGGAATTTCTACAGGTAAAAAATATAAAGCTGCACAAATTGGTGGTCCTTCAGGTGGTTGTATTCCCGAGCAACATTTAGATGTTCCTCTCGATTACGAATCGCTAAATAGCCTTGGTGCAATAATGGGAAGCGGTGGTTTGATTGTGATGGACGAAAGTAGTTGCATGGTGGATGTTGCAAGATTTTTTATGGAGTTTGTTCAGGAAGAATCATGCGGAAAATGTACTCCATGTCGTGAAGGAACTGCAAGAATGCTTGATCTGCTGAATAAAATCTGTGACGGCAACGGTGAAATGAGTGATCTTGATGAATTAGAAAAACTTTCAGGAACCGTGAAGAATGCTTCCTTGTGCGGACTTGGACAAACAGCGCCAAATCCTTTTCAAAGCACTTTCCGATATTTTAAAGAGGAATACATCGAGCATATCAGAGATAAAAAATGCAGAACAGCCGTTTGTAAATCACTTATCAAATTCGAAATTCTTGACGCATGTAATGGCTGCCAATCTTGCAAAAAAGTTTGTCCTGTTGAAGCCATTCTTGGAGATAAAAAACAACAACATATTATCAATACTGATTTGTGTATCCGTTGCGGACTATGCCTAAGTACCTGCAAATTCGATGCAATCATCAAATATTAATTTGAAGAATTGAAAAGATAACCATCATGCAAATAACCATAAATAGTAATTCTTATGAAGCCACCCAAGGCGAAACCGTTTTGGATGTTGCAAAAAGAAATGGCATATATATTCCAACATTATGTTACCATGCTAAAACCGGACAGTCGGCAAAATGCCGCGCTTGTATCGTTCAGGTTGAAGGAATGCGTGGCTTTCAAACCTCTTGTAACCTGAGCGCGAGAGATGGAATGACGGTTCAAACAGAATCGAAGGAAATTATCGAAACTCAAAAGCAAATTGTTGACTTAATGCTGTCGCAAGGATATCATAATTGTCTTGCCTGCGAACGAAGCGGCTCTTGCGAGTTGCAGGATGTTTGTTATCATCTCGGAATTGAAAAAACTACTTATGCTGATGCACCAACAGGACGCAAAGATGAGAGCTCAGAATTTATTGTAATTGATTACGATAAATGTATCAGTTGCGGACGTTGTGTTACTGCTTGTAATAATGTTGTGGTAAATGAAGTGCTTGGTTTTGGACATCGTGGCAAACACACAACCATCATGTGTGATGACAATATTTTGATGGGAGATTCGAGTTGTGTACAATGTGGCGAATGTGTTCAAATTTGTCCAACAGGAGCATTAACAGATAAAAAATCTCGAGGCACCGGAAGAGGAAATCTTGATAAAGTTGATACAACGTGCCCTTATTGTGGTGTAGGCTGTCAAATAACTTTACATGTTGATAAAGCAAAAAATAAAGTTGTACGCGTTACCGGTCGTGAGGTTTGGCCAAACAATGGCATGCTTTGCGTAAAAGGTAGATATGGTTTTGAATTTCATGCAAGTCCAAAACGACTTCAATATCCATTGATAAGAAAGAATGGAAAACACGAACGTGCCACTTGGGATGAAGCATTGGATTATATTGTTGAACGTACAAAAGAAATTGTAGCTAAACACGGACCTGATGTTTTCTCGGCACTTGGCTCAGGACGAATTACCAACGAAAATAATTATGCTATTCAGAAATTTACTCGCGCAGTTGTAAAAACAAATAATATTGACCATTGTGCGCGTACCTGCCATGCTCCTACTGTTGCCGGACTTGCACATGCTTTTGGAAGTGGAGCAGCTACCAATTCGATAAATGATATTTTAGAAAGTGAATTGCTTTTTGTGATCGGTTCAAACATGACTGAAGCGCATCCTGTTGTTTCCTATTATGTGAAACAAGCTGTTCAAAAAGGTGCGAAGATGATTGTTTGTGATCCTAGAAAAGTTGACATCGCACATTGGTCAGATCTTCATGTTCCATTGAGCGTTGGTACTGATGTTCCTTTTTTAAATGGACTGATCAATGAGATCATCAAGAATGGTTGGCATGACGAAGAATTCATGATTAACAATACCGAGAATCCTGAAGAGCTGAAAGAATGGGTAAAAGAATATCCTGTTGAAGTTGCTTCAAAAATTTGCGGAGTGCCTGAAGAAACCATGCACAAAGTTGCCAGAATGTTAGGAGAGGCAAAAAAAGTTAATGTCATTTATTGTCTTGGAATAACAGAACATACAACTGGAACTGATAATGTTAAAACTATCGCGAACCTGCAAATGGTGCTCGGGCATATTGGTAAAAAAGGTTGCGGAGTAAATCCGTTACGCGGACAAAATAATGTTCAGGGAGCTTGTGATATGGGAGCATTGCCAAATGTTTTTCATAACTATCAATCATGTATTGATGAAAGAGCTATTCTTAAAATGGAAAAAGATTGGGGCGTAACCGGCCTTTCAAGAAAAGAAGGATATAAGCTTCCAACCATGTTGCACAAAGCAACATCTGGAGAAACCAAAATACTTTTTTGTGTAGGAGATAATACTGTTCAAACAGAACCTAATACTGCAAAAACCATCAAGGAAATTGAAGCATTGGAGTTTTTAGTTGTGGTTGATATTTTTCCGAATATGACAACGGAATATGCTGATGTAATTTTACCCGATGTATGTTTTAATGAAGATGACGGAACATATTCAAACCTTGACAGACGTGTGCAGTTTTTGCATAAGGCAGTTAATGCTCCCGGAGAATCAAAACCAACATGGTGGATTATGCAGGAATTAGGAAAACGAATGGGTGTTGATCTTGGATTTCATTCGGCAGAACATACATGGGAAGATATGCGCAGAACGGGAACAATCATGGGTGGAATTACTTACGAACGCATTCAGCATTTAGGTTTGCAATGGCCTTGTCCAACAGTTACTCATCCTGGCACTCCTATCCTGCATATGAATGGAAAATTTACTCGCGGACTTGGATTATTCTCACACACAACTTATCGAGCACAAGCCGAATTACCGGATGCCGAATATCCTTTTATCCTTTCAACCGGACGAAGATTGTGGCATTATCATACGGGAACACAAACAAGAAATTCAATCGGATTAGAAAATATTTTCCCTGAAGAATTATTGGAAATCAGTCCGTATGATGCGAAGATAATGAATGTAAAATCAGGTGATATGGTGAAAGCAACAAGCCGAAGAGGAACAATAACATTGAAGGCTTGGGTTACAGATCGTTCTCCAAAAGGTGTTACATGGTGTGCATTTCATTTCCATGAAGCTCATGCTAATGTGTTAACTAATGATGCCTATGATAACGTAACCGAAACACCCGAATACAAAGCTTGTGCAATTCAAATTGAAAAAGTGAGCGATGGTGTAGAAGTTATTTCAAGAGGATTCAGGCAAGCAAGGCCGTAATGGTTCTCGCAGAGGTTCGCAAAGTAATCGCGAAGTCTCGCAGAGAAATAATTAAATCAGCGGAACTCAGCGAAAAATCTGCGTTAATCTGCGAGAAATATATATAAACTAATAACTAAAATATGACAGCAACCGACATTAAAAAACTATTTGATTTTGCCATTCAACAAGAATTTGATGCGTATGATTTTTACAAATCAGCAGCCGTTAAAGTTGATAACCGTGCAGTGAAAAAGATATTTGAAGAACTGGCCGGTGAAGAATTAGGACATGCTAATTTACTTGAGCATTACAAAATTGATTCAACATTAGTAGGTAAATTTAATGCCCTCGATGTTGATTATATGATTGCCGAAACTCAGGAAATGCCAGCACTTTCTTTAGCATTAAAACCAGCTGAAGCTATTGCTATTGCGATGAAACGTGAACAACTTGCAGCCGAATTATATAAAGCAATGTCAGCTAGTGCAGTTAGTCAAATCGAAAAACAAGCATTCGAAAGTTTGATGGTCATGGAACAAAATCATAAGCACCGTTTAGAAAATGCTTTTGTGGATATTGGATATCCGGAAGTGTTTTAAACTTAGCCCCAAAAACAATTAAATTTATCTTCTTCCACCAATTTCAAAAATTGGTTCAATGTTTCTAATGTAGGATTTGGGGAATAGCTGTGCCACTTTAAATCTGCTCGTTGCCAAAATACATTCCATTGGTTTTTAGATTTCACAAATGTTGTTTTGGCAATATTGCATTCAATCGTTACCTCTGGATTATTCCATTTTGGTCGTATCTCAAATATTATCACACTTTGATCTTCAATTTTGTATGATAAGTCAACTTCTTTTCGGATATGTTCGGGAGGTCTTTTCTTATCAATAAAATTTTCTAACGCTTCAATAATTTCTAATGTTTGTAATGTGTTTATTGACATGCCGCTTTCAAGTTTAATTTAAATGCTTTTGTGGATATTGGATATCCGGAAGTGTTTTAAAGCTATTTTTCTTTATAAATATAACAGGTGTTTTTTAGCAATGGCTGAGAGATTTCTAATTTCTTTTTTTCATCCAATAAATTAAATTCTCGACTCATTAATCCGAAACCTTCATCAAAACCTATCAGTGCAGTTGCAGCAAAATTGATGGTTTCCAAAGCCAACTCTCTTAAATGAACACAGCCTTCATCACCTCCAATACGATTTGAGATTGCTCTGGTAATTCCTCTTTCAATTTTAAGACCAACCATAAGATTTGCTTTTATGGCTACAAACGGACAACCGGTATGCGGATGACTTGCGAATTCGCTTTTAGCGTGAACGATAGTTTTTGTTTGTGGGTCGATATGCATATTTAACCTTATTAAATGATAAGGATCAAGCAAGGTTGCTTCAAGCATCAAGTTTCCATTTACCAATTCAAAAGCCTCTATACCAATATCTCTTTTTGATACCAAACGTTTTACTGCTATCCTTTCCATTTCGGAAATTGTATTATTTGATCCTTCCATTGTATAGATTATTTGAACTGGTATTTAAAGTTCAAATATATTTCTTAATAATCCAAACCTCAAACAAATGGAATCGAATTCAAAAACAAACTTTTGTCTGTGATGCGATGTTTTCGTATTGTTGTACAGACTAAAATTGATCTAACCCAATATGTCGAAAAACCTAAGTGAGCTTTCCGGAAGGAAAGGATTGCAACAAAATCTATTTGAAGAGCTAGGCATTGCCTCTTCTCAATCAGGAACACCTTCCTCAGAAAAAATTGATACCCTTTCCGAAGAATATTTAATGGGTAAAGCCAATATTTATGGCACCGCTACATTCTATGATTTTATGCGCCCCGAAAA
>CAIUEQ010000058.1 GCA_903898215.1 uncultured Bacteroidota bacterium
CAACATAAATTAAATATCAATACAGCCACTCAACAGGATTTCCAAAAACTTTTATTTTTAAGTGATCAAACAATTGATGCAATTATCAAACATCGAATTCAGTTTGGTGATTTCCTTTCGATTTATGAACTTCAATCCATTGAATCAATCGATGAAAACACCTTATATCTGCTTACCTGTTTTTTAAATGTGGATGAAGGTATATCACAAAACAATTTGCCCTTTTTAAAAAAGATAGCTATGGGCAAAAACGTTTTGTTTGCTTTACATGAAAATGAATTTGAACAAAGAGCAGGTTATAATGAAAGCCTTTCCCAACAAGGTAAAGAGCACTATTTTGGAAGTCCTTACCGCTATGTTTTAAAGTATAGATTTACTTTTAGCAATAGTTTAAGTTATGGTTTTACAGGCGAGAAGGATATGGGCGAACAGTTTTTTCAAGGTGCTCAGAAAATTGGTTTCGATTTCAACTCTTTTTATCTGTTTTTTAAAAACCAATATCATTTTAAGACAATTGCTTTGGGCGATTATCAAGCAAATTTCGGACAAGGATTAACTTTTGGTACCGGCATTTCTGCACGAAAATCCGCATATGTAATGAATGCTCGAAGAAATTTTGAAAATATCAGAGCTTACCATTCTTTAAATGAAAATGAATTTTTGCGAGGAACGGCATTCACTTATCAAATAAAATCAGTTGAGTTTACTGGAATATTTTCTTATAAATATATCAGCACAAATTATCGTGAGGCAGATACCCTTTCCAACTTCGATAATAATTTTTCTTCGATACAACTCACAGGTTTGCATCGAACATCATCTGAAATACTCAATAAAGATAATGTATTGCAAGGAATCTATGGCGGTCATATAAAATATGCAGGTGCAAATTATGATTTCGGATTTACTGCCGTGAATACATTTTATGACCATTCCTTTCAGCCCGGAAATAAACCCTATCAATTGTATAATTTTAATGGTAGATACCTGTCAAATTTCGGAGTAGATTATAATTTTTATTTGAGAAACATTAATTTTTTTGGAGAATTTTCATCAAGCTCAAATATTGCTTTTGCTTTAGTTTCAGGCATGACCATTCCTTTACATCAAACTTTTGATATGGTTGTTCTTTATAGGAATTATGCAAAAAATTATCAGACAACTTTTAATAATCCTTTTGCTGAAAACAGTGATGGCCGAAATGAAGAAGGTTTTTATACAGGAATAAGTTTTAAGCCAAACGCGCTCTGGGCAGTAAATTCTTATGTTGATATGTATCGTTCTTCGTGGCTGAGATACTTGGTAGATGCACCTTCGCATGGAGTTGATTTTTTAGCCGAATTGCAATTTAATCCGTCAAAATCTTCACAGTTTTATGTCCGTTTTAAAAACGAAGTAAAGAATATTAATTCTCCAACAAATATTGAAGTTGTAAATTATTTGATAGAGGCTTCAAAGAAAATTATCCGATTGAATGCAAATTATAAAATCTCACAAACACTTGCTGCTGTTAGTCGATTTGAGGTTTCTCAATATGAAGATTTGTTTTTAGGAAATAAAACAGGCACACTTATTTTTCAGGATTTGATTTATACAACCGAGCTTAAAGAACTTCAATTTTCAGGTCGCATTGCAGTGTTTTCTATTGAAGATTATACAGCAAGAATTTATGCAAACGAAACGGATGTGCTCAATCAATATTCCGTTCCATTATACCAAAACAGTGGTGTGAGATATTATCTGGTTGTTCATTATCGCTTCACAAAAAAAATAGATGCATGGGTAAAATATTCGCAAACAACTTACAATAATGTTAATACGATCAGCTCAGGTCTTCAACAAATAAATGGCAACATTTTAAGCGACCTTCGTGTGCAATTGAGGTGGAGTTTTTAATTATTCTTTCAAGAAACTTTTATGTAAAACGCTTTCTTTATTAATTAATAAAACATGATATAAACCATTAGGAAAATGGGGTGGTAATTGAATCATCAATTTTTCGTTTTCTGTAATCACTACTTTTTCAAAAACTATTTCTCCGTTGGTTGATATTAATTTAACCAAAACTTTTTTGCCTGAAATATGATCAATGGTAAAAGAATTGTTTACGGGATTTGGATATAAAACTAGATTGTTTTCTTGGGTTGAAATATCCTTAATTCCAACATGCGAACTATCAGAAACAAAACCTGCAAGTGTACCAATAGCAAGCTTTGCCATTCGATGGTAATAACTTGTATTGAACAAATTAATCCTGTCATAAACAGTATGATATTTAGGATTGAAGTCTCCCGTTTTATCATCTTCAATAAACAAAACTGCCGGCATAAAATATTGCCAAAAACTTGCATGGTCGCTACTTAAAGGTCCGGCATCGGTATACACTTTTAAATTTATTCCAATATTGTAAATCGAATCAGTATCAATCAATTTATCTGAAATATTCTTTCCTAATTGCTGCACATTACTGATATGAATATTTGCAACACTGTCGTTATTTCCATCATAAGCAATCATATCAATATTAATTGTTCCTAATACCGGAGTATCTCCATTTAAATGTGTACCCGCCCAATAATCACTTCCAATTAAACCTAATTCTTCATGGTCAAATAAAATATAATAAATGCTAAAAGGTAATGAATGTTTACTCAGTAATCTTGCTGCTTCAAGCACTGCGGCAACGCCACTTCCGTTATCATCCGAACCATAATTTCTTGCTCCTAGAGGAAGGTTATCATAATGCGCACAAATGATATAACAGTTGTTTGATTTATCTGTCCCTTGCTGATAAGCATAAATATTTTTTCCCGAATATCCTTTGTAATTAAGGTAAGATTGTTCAACAGGTGTTAACCCAAAACTCTTAAATTTTTGTCCGATAAAAGCAGTAGCCTTTTTTACATCAGGACTATCAGCATATCGGCTTGTAATCGAATCAATTTGGTTGTTAAGGATAATGTTAGTATCACCAGAAAGTTGTTTAACAGTTAGCATCAAACTATCAATGTTCACGCTATTTATTATCTGATTTACAAATGCTTTTTGAGCATAGGAAAAAATGGTAATCGTAAAAAGAAATAGTAATGTAAAAAATATTTTTTTCATGTTCGGTAAAACAAAACTACGAACAAATAGTTAAATACCTTGTCAAACTAATGTCACGCGCTTGCTTAATCCGAATTAATTTTACATTTTACACCCATATTTTTTAATCATGATAAAAACAACATTTCTAAGTTTATTCATCCTTACTCAATTTGCTGTATTTGCTATCACAGGAGATTCTACACGTACCGAATACAAAACGATATTGCCGGAAGAGCAACATGCTATTGTATTGCAGGCTTCGATGGAAATTGTTGCTGCAAACCATTATAATAAATTCAAACTAGATGATCAGTTTTCATCACAGGCTTTTGATAATTACCTCAAGCATCTCGATCCGGGTAAAGTATATTTTTTGCAAAGCGACATTCAAAATTTTGAAAAGTACAGATATGGTATAGATGAAATGATCGGTAGTGGAAATGTTTTTCCGGCATTTGAAATGTATAATGTATTGATGAAACGAATTAAAGACCGCATCAATTATTCGTTAGATCTGATAAAAAATGATTTTGATTTTACCCTGACAGATTCATTTAGGTTCGATAGAGAAAAGTCGCCATGGTGCGCTGATACAGCTGAACAGAATAAATTGTGGAACAGGAAAATAAAATATGAATGCTTAGTGATACGCAGTACCGGAAAAGATTTTAAATCGTATTCGGAAACAATTCGTAAACGATATCAGAATTATGACAAGCAAGCATCAAAAACAAAAAGTGAAGATGTGTTTGCTAATTTTATGAATGCATTAACTGAGTTGGCTGATCCACATTCAAATTATTTTTCACCTCGTTATGCCGAAGATTTTAATCAAAGTATGAGTCTCTCACTTGAAGGAATTGGCGCTCAATTAAAAGTTGATGGAGAATACACAACAGTTGTAATGATTATCAAAGGTGGACCGGCTGACAGTAGTAAAAAATTATTTGCGAACGATAAAATTATTGCAATAGGACAAGGTCGCGACAGCGAAATGGTGAATGTTATTGATTGGAGAATTGATGACGTTGTTTCACTTATTCGTGGAAAAAAAGGAACGATAGTTCGTTTGGAAATTATACCTGCTAGCGATCCTTCCAAAACAAAGATCATTGAACTTGTTCGCGATAAAATAAAACTCGAAGAGCAAGCATGTAAAAGCAGCATTAAAGATGTTACTGTAAATGGCAAAAAACTTAAACTTGGTGTAATCAATATTCCGATTTTCTATATTGATTTTGCAGCAATGCAACGAGGTGATAAGAATTATACCAGCACCACCCGAGATGTAAAAAAAATAATTGTTGATCTAAAAAAACAAAAAGTTGACGGCATCATGATCGACCTCAGAAGTAATGGTGGTGGCTCTTTGCAGGAAGCTATTGAACTTACAGGTGTATTCATAAAATCTGGTCCTGTGGTTCAGGTGAGAGAAGCAAGTGGAAATGTAAAGATTGAAAAAGATATGGATGATGAAATTTATTATGATGGTCCGCTGGCTGTGATGGTAAATCGTTTTAGTGCTTCAGCTTCCGAAATATTTGCAGCTGCAATTCAAGATTACGGCAGAGGAATAATTGTTGGCGAAAGAACTTATGGAAAAGGGACTGTTCAAAATGTTGTCGATTTAAATAATATGATTCGCATTCCAAATAAAAAGTTGGGAGAAGTGAAAATTACTCTAGCAAAATTCTATCGCATTAACGGTGGAACAACACAACATAATGGAGTAACTCCTGATATTCTTTTCCCTGGTGTGTATGATGATCCGAAATATGGCGAAGATGGAAGTCCATTCGCACTTAAATGGGATTCAATTGCTGCTGTAAAATTTGATAGAGTTGGAGCTGTTGATCGTAAAAAGAAAACGTTAATCGACAATCATTTAAAACGTATTCAGGGTAATCCCGAATTTAAATATTTGCTTGAGGATATCGACTATTTGAAAAAAGTTGATTCAAGTGATTATGTTACCCTCAATGAAAAGAAATTCAAAGAAGAATCAGATACTTCAGATAAGCTAAAGAAAAAGCGTGACGAAGAGCGTAAAGCTTTAAACAACGGCAAAGACGATAAAGATGCAAAAGATTTGATCTTGCATGAAACAGAAATGGTGATTGGTGATTTCTTGAAATAGTTTAGAAGGTTTTCGTAAAAGTTATTTACATCCCAACATGATTAGATGCTTTTTTTCTCGCAGATTAGCTCAGACAAAAATCGCAAAGTTTCGCTAATATTTTGATAGCGTTTCTTTATGTAAGAATAATAAAACAGGTGGTGTCAGAAAATGTGATACCACTTCGTTCTCGCGAACGTCATGTTCGTGAGCGATAATTAAACAAACAGACTTATTTTTCTTTTCTGTTTTTAATAATCGTAAAAGCAGCAATAAAAAACATCACTATGATTGGTGAATGAAAATAGCGATTTATCTTAGGAATGATACCATGGTCGAGGAGGTGGAAATTCAAAAATATCATTAAATATATTGAAGCACACATTGCACTTAAAGCAAGTAATGTAAATTTTGTGAGCATCGAATTTTCAAAATAAAAATGGATAATTTTATACGGTAAATAAATAAAAAGTAAACTGTATAAAATTGCCGCAAACCAAAACATACCTTGCGATTTGAGGGATGCAAACCTAGCTACATGATACTCGGGATTTAAGAAATGTGCGCTAGGAGAATTTAAGAAATCGGGAGAGAAATTATCTTTAAAAAAGCTTAATCCCAGCAATACAAAAAAAAGAGAAATGGCAATTCGTTTATTTGTTTTCACTTTCTTTCTTTTGAGTTAAGATACTGAATTTATTTACCCACAACATCCACAATAAAAATATAGCGCCATACACCATAAAGATAAAAACGTATCGGTGAAACAAATCGAAAAGTTCCATTTCATTATGCAATACAAACAGCGCTAACCAATAATTTCTAAGTATATTTAGAATATGAATTCCGATCAATCCTAAACCAATAAATAACAATTTGTGTTTGCTGTTTCCTGGGTATGAAATGATAAAAATGGTAAATAATATAAGTAATTCCAAACCGTTGCAGGATGCACCAACACGGATAAATGGGAATGGGTCATTTGAATTATACATATAGGTTTCACCAAGTTTTCTTGCCGATGTAAAATGAACATCGTAACCGGTCCATTGAAGTAATTTAGAAATTACAATTGAAATATTTTCAGTGATGAGCTGGTCAATATGTCCATCAGGTTTTAACCAAAATTCATACAAACCAAACCATAAAACATACAACCCAACAGCCGTGATTAAAAATCTGATAAGTTGTTTTTCTTTTAGCATAAACTTTAAAAATATGTTGCAATATAGTTTTGATAGAATTAAAAATCATCAAACAATGTTCTCTGAAAATTTGAGTCTGACTTTTTTATACACGAAGACACAAGTTTAAAATGTTATAAGGCACAAATGATGTTAAAAGAAAGTGTGATAAAAGTTGGCGGATTTTGATAATTTAGCAGCGTGCAAAAGTTAACTATAACGCTTATTCAGGCAGAACTTTTTTGGGAAAACAAAGAGGTGAACATTGATCATTTTACAAATCTGATTGAAGATATTAAAGAGCAAACAGATGTGATTATTTTGCCCGAAATGTTTTCAACAGGTTTTAGCATGAATGCATCGGCATTAGCTGAAAAAATGGATGGTCCCGTTGTTTCCTGGATGAAAGAAACTGCTAAAAAGAAACAAGCTGTTATCTGTGGCAGTTTGATCATTGAAGAAGATGAAAAATATTATAACAGATTTGTTTGGGTGGGAACAGATGGAATTGTTCAATGCTATAACAAACGACATTTGTTTAGAATGGCCAATGAAAATGACTTTTACACAAATGGAACAAAAAAAATCATCATCGAATATAAAGGGTTTAAAATTTTTCCCGCAGTTTGTTACGACCTGCGTTTTCCTGTTTGGCTTCGCAGAACAAAGCAATTTGATTACGATATGATGATCGTTGTTGCCAATTGGCCTGAACGTAGAGCACAGCATTGGAAAGCTTTACTTCATGCACGTGCCATCGAAAATCAATGCTACGTGGCAGCTGTAAATAGGGTAGGCAACGATGGAAATGGTTTTTTATATTCAGGCGAATCATCACTAATCAATCCTAAAGGTGAAATTGTTTTCCAGCAGGCAAACGAATCTTTTACAAAAACTTTTACC